>CACJTN010000003.1 GCA_902596325.1 uncultured Pelagibacteraceae bacterium | reverse complement strand
TATCTTACCTCAAATAACTCCTTAAAGTTAAAGGATAAAAAAAAAATTATTAATTTAGATAGAACCAAAGTCTATGAAACACAAACACCTCAATGTTTTGATTATAATTTATTGTTTAAAATTTCAAAATTAAATAAAAAAATAGTTACAGATGAATCTACATTATTTCTCGATGCTGGTATTAAAGTTAATTTTGTTAAAGGTGATACATCTAATAAAAAAATTACTAAATTTAATGATTTGGAAAATAATATTAAAAACTATTATGGCATAGGCTTCGACGTTCATAGATTAGTGCCAAAAAGAAATTTATATTTAGGTGGTATTAAAATTAAATCAGACTTAGGAACACTGGGTCACTCAGATGGAGATCCTATTTTACACGCTGTGACAGATGGAATTCTAGGTGCTTGTAATTTAGGTGATATTGGAACAAAATTTCCTGACACTAGTAAAAAATATAAAAATATAAGATCTACGATTTTGTTAAAAAAAGTTATAAATGATATTAAAAAGATGAATTACATTATTAATAACATTGACATAAATGTAATTACACAAAGACCAAAAATATCTAATCATAGAAAAAAAATAGTTAAATCTATTTCAACTATTTGTGATATACCAACAAGTAAAATAAATATTAAAGGAAAAACTACAGAAAAACTAGGTGTTATAGGAAAAGAAAAAGCAATAGCGTGTGAGGTAATTGCATCAGTTTCAAAGTATGATGAATAGAATCAATTTTTTTTTTGTAACATTATTTGGTATTGGAAAAATTAGTAAAATACCAGGTAGTATTGCATCACTTGTAACTGTAATTTTTTTATATTTTGCTTTTTACGTATTAAACATTTCACCTGAAAATATTTTAGTTGGTGTAATCATCATTTTCTTTGCGTCCATTTATGCGGTTAATATTTTTATTAAAAACTTAGATGAAAAAGATCCAAAAGAAGTTGTAATAGATGAGTTTATTGGACAATCAATTCCTATTTGTCTTTATGAAATTGCACACCAAGAGGTCAAGAATACAAATGAGGTTTTAACATTTTATTTCATCATGTTTATTTTATTTAGGATTTTTGATATTTTAAAACCTTATCCAGTTAATTATTATGATAAAAATTTTAAAAATGGCTTTGGTGTAGTTATGGATGATGTTTGTGCAGGTTTATATGTTGTGGCAGTTCTGGTACTATATATGGTATTTTCTTCATGAAAGAGCTCAGTAAAAAAGTAATTAATTTATTAAGAAAAAAAAAACTTAAAATTTCTTTTGCTGAATCTTGCACAGGAGGAATGCTTGCTAGTTCAATTACAGCAATTAGAGGATCCTCTAAAATTTTTACCTTAGGTTTGATTACATATTCAAATCAGTCAAAAATTAATATTCTTAAGGTTAGAAAGAATATTATTATAAAACATGGCGCTGTTAGCTATGAAACTTGTTTATCAATGGTTAAAAATCTAAGCTTAATGAGTAAAACGCAAGTTTCAGTATCTATAACGGGAGTTGCTGGGCCTGGGGGTGGTACAAAAAGTAAACCTGTCGGATTAGTTTACATAGGTGTTAAAAAAGGTAAAAAAATCTTGATTAAAAAATATTTATTTAAAAGTAAAAAAAGAAAATCAATACAAAAGTCATCGGTTAATAAAGCATTAAATTTGGTGTTAAGTATTGCGAAATAATTCCTCAGCTCTGTTTTGAAAAGCATCAGCAATTTTATTTAATCCATAGTTAAAAGATTTGGTCATTAAAATATTTAAGAATTTATTTTTTAACTCAAAATCAACATCAAAAGATACCTCAGTAATATTATCTTTTTCAGTAAATTTCCAAACGTTTTCTAAATATCTTAATGGACCATCTATATTAGTTACATATATAGTGTTATTTAGCTTATTATACTTTACATCACTTTTGTATGTGTCTTTAAAAATACCCTTGCCTATAGTTAAATCTGCAACTATAAAAATTTTATCACCTTTATCATTGCGTTCATAAACTTTAGAATCTAAACAATAAGGTATAAAATCTTTATACTTTTCAATATCTAGAACTAATTCAATTAATTTTTGTTTATCAGCTTCAATTAATCTTTTTACTGAGGCCTGAGGCATTAATTTTTAATCTCTGGGTTTTTAATTTTCTAAAATCTTCATCAGCGTGATAAGAAGATCTTGTTAACGGCGTTGAAGAAACTAATAAAAATCCTTTCGATTTAGCAATTTCACCTAATTCTTTAAATTCATCAGGATGATAATATTTTTCTAATGGAAAATGTTTAGGCGATGGTTGTAAATATTGGCCTATAGTCAAGAAATCTACTTTGGCTGAAATTAAATCATCCATTACTTGTAAAATTTCATCTTTGCTCTCTCCAAGACCAACCATTATTCCAGACTTTGTGAAAATATTACTGTTTATCTCTTTTGTTTTTTTTAGGAGATCTAAAGATGAAAAATATCTAGCTCCCGGTCTAACCTTCCTATACAAACTAGGAACTGTCTCAATATTATGATTAAAAACATCAGGGTTTGCTTCAATCACTTTTTTATACGCATCTCCCTTTCTAAGAAAATCTGGAGTTAGTACTTCAATAGATGTTTTTGGATTACGCTGTTTCGTCGATACTATTACTTCATAAAAGTGATTTGATCCTCCATCTGGCAAATCATCCCTATCAACTGATGTGATAACTACATGATTAAGATTTAATTTTTTTACAGCAACAGATATTTTGTAAGGCTCAAATGGATCAAGAGGTTGAGGTTTCCCAGTGATAACATCACAAAATGCGCAAGCTCTTGTACAAGTATCCCCCATTATCATAAATGTTGCATGTTTTTTACTCCAACATTCAGTTATGTTTGGACAGTTTGCTTCTTCACAAACTGTAACTAGCTTACTTTTATTTATCAAACTTTTTGTTGTAAAAAATTCTTTACTATTTACTAATTTTGATTTGATCCAATCTGGTTTTCTTTTGATCGGATTGATTGGATTTTTTATTTTTTCTGGATGTCTAATTTTCATTATATTTTATGATATAAGTCTTCTCACCTTTTTTTCCAAATACAAATTTGTCTCTAATTAAAGTCTCTATAAAATCAATATCAATATTGTCCTTTAAAAGTGAATTTTTTAACTCAAGATTTTCAATTTTGCCCGTCAGTACATTATTTTTATTTTCTAAATCATTTAAAATCCTACTTTTTTTATACCAAGATATAAGACCTCTTTCTCCTCCTAAAAGGTTAAATACAAAATAAATAAAAACCAGTGAGATAGATAATAATAATAGATTTTTTTTAATTAATATTAACATTACAATTTTGCCATATTTTTTTTTGCTAAAATGCTTTCCTCTATTCTTATAAGTTGATTATATTTAGATACTCTTTCGGACCTAGCAAGAGAACCTGTTTTAATTTGTTCTGATCCCGTGCCAACACACATGTCAGCAATAAAAGTATCTTCACTTTCGCCCGATCTATGAGATATGATAGTTTTAAACCCAATTAATTTTGCAAATTTAATCACCTCTAATGTTTCTGTAACAGTACCTATTTGATTTAATTTGATTAATATCGCATTCGAGGATGAATTTAAAAAGCCAATTTTTAATCTTTCAAGGTTAGTTACATATAAATCATCTCCTACGATTTGCACATCTTTTCTATTTTGTTTCATTAATTTTGTCCATGCTTGCCAATCATTTTCTGCAAATGGATCTTCAATAGATTTAATTTTATATTTATCAATCATCTTAAGATATTGTTTTATAGTTTTTTCTACTGAAATATATTTTTTTGAGTGAACACAATATTGGTTTTGTTTTGTTAATTCATTTGCAGCAACATCTAAGCATATTGAAATATCTCTTCCATTTTTAAAACCAGATTTAGATATAGATTTCACTATTAACTTTAAGGCAGTTTCGTTGTTTTTTATCATAGGTGCAAAACCACCTTCATCACCTACAGAAGTTGAATGACCTGAATTTTTTAATATTTTTCTTAAATTGTTTATTACTATAAAACACATTCTTATCGCTTCACTGAAATTTTTAGCTTTATCGGGTCTGATCATAAATTCTTGTATTTGAAGGCCATTATTAGCATGCGCACCACCATTAATAATATTCATCAACGGATAGGGTAATTTAAAATTTTTACTAATTAAAAATGTCTTATAAAGAGGAATATTTTTTACTTTTGCCGACAATTTTTTAATTGCCATAGAGACAGCTAGAATAGTATTTGCACCTAATTTTTTTTTTTGTTTAGTACCATCAAGTCGAATAAGAATATTATCAATTTTTACTTGATCATTGATATTTTGATTTTTAATTTTTTTTGAAATAATTTTGTTAACTGTATCTACAGCTTTAAAAACACTTTTACCAAGATATTTTTTATTATTTTGGTCTCTTTTCTCATAGGCTTCAAAACTACCTGTTGATGCTCCAGAAGGACATATAGCACTAGCACTAATTTTATTAGAAAAAACTTCAACTTCAATGGTAGGATTTCCTCTACTATCGAAAATCTGTCTTGCGATTATTTTTGTAATTTTACTCATCTGTTTTTGTTAAATTATCTATTTTAATAATTTTATTAAGTAAGTTTTCAAGTTTATCTATTTGCAACATGTTAGGACCATCTGAAGGTGCATTATCAGGGTCATTATGAGTCTCAATAAATAATGCTGCTATGCCAACTGCGGTTGCAGCTTTACTTAAATGTTCAATAAACTCTCTTTGCCCACCACTACTACTACCTTTGCCACCAGGTTGTTGAACAGAATGTGTAGCATCAAACACAACTGGAAAACCTTGCTCAGCCATAATTGGAATCGACCTCATGTCCGATACCAATGTGTTATATCCAAAACTTGCGCCTCTCTCGGTAACAAGAATTTTATCGTTTCCAGATTCTAAAATTTTTTTTGTAACATTAACCATGTCCCACGGTGCAAGAAACTGGCCTTTTTTTACATTTATTATTTTTCCAGTTTTTGCTGCAGCAATTAATAAATCAGTCTGTCTACATAAAAAGGCAGGTATTTGGATCACATCAATTACATCTGATATTACTGAACATTGATCAGAACTATGTACATCTGTCAAAGTTGGTAATTTAACTTCGTTCTTTATTTTATCGAATACTTTTAAAGATTTTTCTAAACCAAGTCCTCTTTTACCTCCAATACTAGTTCTATTGGCTTTATCAAAAGATGTTTTATATATTAAATTTATATTTAGTTTACCTGTAATTTCTTTAATTTTATAAGCCATTTCAACAGCATGATCTTCACTTTCCATTTGGCAAGGACCTGAAATAAGAACTATTTTTCTATTATTTCCTATTTCAAAATCTGAGCATTTTATTATCTTTTGGTTCATTTATTTTTTTTTGCTGCTTTAATGAAAGATGAGAATAATGGATGTGGATATAAAGGTCTAGATTTAAACTCAGGATGGAATTGCACACCTACAAACCACGGATGAGATTTCAGTTCAACAATTTCTGTTAACTTATTATCTGGGGAAGATCCTGAAAAAATCATACCCTTTTTTTCAAATTTTTCTTTAATATTAAAATTAACCTCATAACGATGCCTATGTCTCTCTGATATATAGGATTTTTTATAGATTTTTTTTATTAAAGAATTATGTCTTAATTTTGCATTATATGATCCTAATCTCATAGTTCCGCCAAGATCCATATTTGAACCTTTTATAATTGAGCCATCTTTATCCCATTCTTCCATTAGCCCAACTACAGGCTCACATTTCTTGTCTAATTCACTAGAACCAGCATTCTTAATTTTTAAAACATTTCTAGCAAATTCAATTACGGCTAGTTGCATGCCAAAACATATACCCAAAAATGGGATTTTCATCTGTCTAGCGAACCTAATGGACATAATTTTTCCATCTGTCCCACGTTTACCAAAACCTCCTGGGATAAGTATTCCGGAAACCTTTTTTAAATTTTGATTTATTTCTCTATTCCTCAATTTTTCAGAATCTAAACGTAATATATTTACTTTTACATTATTTTTTATACCTCCATGAATAAGTGCCTCATCAAGAGACTTATACGCATCTTTTAAATTCACATATTTACCTATTAAAGCGATATTTACCTCACTCTTACTTTTTAATATTGTTTTTGTAATTTTATTCCAAGGTCTGAGATTAACTTTTCTTTTTGGTTTTATTTTAAAAAAACTGAGGACCTGTTTATCTAATTTCTCATCATAAAAGCTTTTCGGTGCTTCATAAATTGTTTTTACATCAACCGTCTCTATAACATTTTTATATCTCACATTACAAAAAAGAGATATTTTTTTTCTTTGATCTAAAGGTATAGGCTTTTCTGATCTACAAATAATTATATCTGGTTGTATACCTAAACTTCGAAGTTCCTTAACAGAATGTTGCGTTGGTTTGGTTTTTATTTCATCAGAAGATTTTAAAAATGGAACTAAAGTTAGATGAATAAATAAACTTTTGTTATAACCATCTTCATTTGAAAATTGTCTAATTGCTTCCAAAAATGGCAAGCTTTCTATGTCTCCAACGGTACCTCCTATTTCACAAATAACAAAATCCTCGTTGGTTATGTCTTTTTTTATGAATTCTTTTATTTGATTAGTGACATGTGGTATTACCTGAACAGTCTTACCTAAATACTCCCCTTTTCTCTCTTTTTTAAGAATATCACTATATATTTTTCCTGTCGTAACATTATCAGATTTTCTAGCTGAAATATTTGTAAATCTCTCGTAATGACCTAAATCTAAGTCTGTCTCGGCTCCATCATCTGTTACAAAAACTTCTCCATGTTGAAATGGACTCATTGTGCCAGGATCGATATTTAAATAAGGATCCATTTTTCTCAACCTAACGTTAAATCCTTGTGATTTTAAAAGAAATGCTAAAGATGCAGAAGATAAACCTTTACCTAAAGATGAAACCACGCCGCCTGTAACGAATATATATCGCGCCATGGAATTATCTTATAGACGTAATCTCAAAAAATTACAAAGATTAATTTATTCAGGTAATTGAGGTGTATCGTCTGCTTTTTCTTCAATTTTATCAAGAACTGAGTTGCTTTCTGGAGCATCACCCCTAGAAAGAATCGTCAGTGAAAGACTGCAAATAATAAATAATGTTGCAACAATTGCTGTAGCTTTAGTCATAAAGTTGCCTGCGGATCTAGCAAACATAAAATTATCTTGGGAAACTCCGATACCAAGAGCACCGCCCTCAGATTTCTGCAGAAGAACTAATATAACTAAAATTGCTGCTAGAATAATGTTTATAACTAATAAAATATTTTCCATTATGTCTAAATAATTGTTTTTTTTACTATATCAATCAATTTATTATAATTTTGTGATGCACCACCTATTAAAAAACCATCAATATTATTAATTTTTTTCAAAATTCCTATGTTTTTTTGATTAACCGAACCTCCATATAAAACAACAACATTTTTTTTTTTATATTTTTTCTTTATAAAATTTTTAATGAATTTTACATTTTTGTAAATTTCTGCATTAGATGGTACACGACCAGTACCTATCGACCAAACTGGTTCATACGCTATTATTATATTTTTTATTTGTTTTATATTTTTTAAGCAAGAATTTAATTGAGTTTTAATTACATTGATTTCATTTTTATTTTTTTTATCTTTTAATGTTTCTCCAATACATAAAATAATTTTGAGTTTTTCTTTAATTGAAATTAGTATTTTTTTATTAATTATTTGATTTGTATCCCCATCTGATCTTTTTTCTGAGTGACCTAATATTATGTATTTTGTTCCTAATTTTTTGATTTGATTTGCACTTATCATACCAGTATATGGACCACTGCCATTTACAAAGTGACAATCTTGGGCGCCTACCTCAATATTTGTTTGTCTTGTTTTTTTGATAAATTGATCGAGAAGCGTGAATGGTGGACAATATATAAATTTTGCTTTTTTGAAAAACTTGGATTTAGATATATTTATTACTTTATTTAAAGCGTTTAATGACGTTAAATTTCCGTACATTTTCCAATTCGCAACAAAATAAATATTATTGTTTGTCATTAATCTATTTTTAATTTATAGGTTTGTTCCTTATAATCAACATTTAACATTTTATTATGCTAGGTAAACTGAGAAATTTTTCTAAAAGCAAATTTGCTGGATTATTGATAGCAATAATAATCATTCCTTTTGTTTTTTGGGGTATGGGTAATGTGTTTAGTGGTGGAAATACAAATAGTGTAGCAAAAATTAATAATGAAAATATATCAACTCAAGATTTTATTGAATATATAAATGAAACAAGGCTTACACCTGAAATTTTAAAAGAGAACCTAGATAAAAATATTTTACAGGAAATTTTAAGTCAAATTATATCTACAACTTTGTTAAAACTAGAAATTAAAGAATTAGGGCTAACTGCTTCAGACGAATTTTTATTTAAAAATATAACTACAGATAAAAAATTCATTGGTGAAAATGGAAAGTTTTCAAGAATTAAATACGAAAAGTTTTTATTGGAAAATAATGTTTCAGCTATTTCATATGAGGAAAAATTAAAAGATGCGAACTTACAAAATAATCTTTTTCAATATGTTAGCGGGGGAATAAGAAGTCCACAATTTCTAACTAGGAATTTTTATACAGAAGATACAAAGGAAATTGAGGTAAATTATATTAATCTTGAGAAAATATATAAGAAGAATTTTACTAATTCTGAACTAGATAAATTTATTTTAGAAAATAAAGATGATCTCGAAAAAGATTACATTGATATAATTTATGCAAAAATTGAACCTGAACAATTAGTTAATTCAAACGATTTTAGTTCTGAATTTTTTAAAACTATTGATGATATTGAGAACGATATATCTGCGGGTTTAAATCTTAGAAATATATCAAGTAAATATAACATCCAATTAATTGAAAAAAATAATTTTTATTTGCAAAATGAAAAGGACGAAATTTTAAAAGAAATTTATTCTAACAGAAACGGAATGAAAATAGATATTTTAGATAAAGAAAGCTTTTTTTTAATTTATGAAATCAAAAAAATTGTAAAAAAACTCCCTTCAATGGATGATAAATTTTTTAATGAGGAACTTTTAGATAAAATAAAATCTAAAGAAAAATTTAATTATAATAAAGAAATATTAAAAAAGATTGAAAACAATGAATTCAAAGATGAGGAATTCTTAGAAATTGGAAGTAAAGAAAATTTAATAGAAAAACTCACTATCAAATCTAAAAACGATAATTCTTTTTTTAATGTAGATTCTTTAAGTTTACTTTATACGATACCTAAAGACGACTTTTTACTAATTGTAGATAATGAAAAAAACGTATATCTGACTAAAGTTGTTAATTTCAATTATAAAAATTTTAGTAATAGTTCAGAAGAAGGTAAAATATATATTTCAAGATCAAATTTTAGATTAAAAAATAATATTTCAAATTCATATGACGATCTTTTAAATACAAAGTATAAAGTTAAAATAAATCAAAATACATTGGAAAGATTAAAAAATTATTTCAAATAATGTTAAATATTGATTTAAAAGATTTTATTAAAAAACATAAATTAAAATCAAATCAGATTTTATACTTGAGTTTTAAAACTAATGGCAAAACTGAAATTTCAAATTTAATTAATAATTTTTTAAACGAAAAAAATAGTTTTATTTTTGAGTCTGTTGAAAAAGGAAAAATTAAAGGTAGATACACAATTTTTGGCAAAAATCCTGATAAAATTTGGGAATTTAACAATAAGAAATGTTATAGTTATAATGGAAATAAAAAAAAAGTTTTAAAAGGTAAGCCAAAAGAAAATATAGAAAAAATCATAGAAAAATTTAGGTTTCCAATTCCTAAAGAATTACCAGACGTATGTGCTATAATTGCAGGATATTTCTCATATGACGCTATAAGATATATAGAAAATATACCTAATAGTTGTAAAGATGATATTAAACTACCAGACTTAAGAATTATTAGGCCGAAAGAATTAATAATTCATGATAATTTAAAAAAAAAAATTTATTATATTTATAATTGTTATTCAGACGAAAAAATAAAAAATTATAATCTGAAGTATAGAGAAATTTTGAGTAAATTAGAGTATAATATTTTTCTTTCAAACCATAACTTAACTCTAAATAAGCAATACAAAAAAACAAAGATTTTAATTAAATCAAATGTTACAAAAAAAAAATTTATAGATAATGTTAGAAAAGCAAAAAAATACATTAAAATTGGAGATATATTTCAAGTAGTTTTAAGTCAACGTTTCGAGACTAAATTAACAAAAGAACCCATTGATATTTATAAAAAATTAAGAGTAACAAACCCTTC
Source organism: uncultured Pelagibacteraceae bacterium (assembly GCA_902596325.1). Classification (GTDB taxonomy): domain Bacteria; phylum Pseudomonadota; class Alphaproteobacteria; order Pelagibacterales; family Pelagibacteraceae; genus Pelagibacter. The sequence goes on along the minus strand of CACJTN010000003.1, from coordinate 70,791 downwards.
ACCATTTATGTATTTTTTTAATTTTAAAGATTTTCAGATTATAGGAGCTAGTCCAGAAATTTTAGTTAGACTTAGAGACGATAAAATTACTATAAGACCTATAGCTGGCACAAGACCTAGGGGAAAAAACCAAAAACAAGATTTATTTTATAAGAAAGACTTATTGAAAGATAAAAAGGAAATATCAGAACATTTAATGCTTTTAGATTTAGGTAGAAACGATACTGGTAAGGTCTCAAAAGTAGGTACTGTCAAAGTAACAGAGAAATTTATTATTGAAAAGTATTCGCATGTAATGCACATTGTCTCTAATGTTACAGGACATTTTAATGACAAATTTACTAGATTTGAAACACTAATGTCAGGATTTCCAGCAGGTACTGTATCAGGTGCACCAAAAATACGAGCAATGGAAATTATAGATAAGCTAGAGAAGACCCAAAGAAAAGTTTATTCTGGTGGGATAGGTTATTTTTCTGCGAATGGAAACTTCGATACATGTATAGCTTTAAGAACCGCAATAACAAAACAAAATAAATTTTATGTTCAAGCTGGTGCAGGAATAGTTGCTGATAGCAAACCCATAAATGAATATTTTGAAACTATTAATAAAGCTAAAGCATTGTTGAATGCATTAAATTAGATGAAAATTTTACTAATTGATAATTATGATAGTTTTACATTTAATTTATTTCACTATTTATCTGAATTAAAAGTAAAAGTTGAGGTTTTTAGAAACGACAAAATTAATTATAAAGACGTTTTAAAAAAAAAATACGACAGAATAGTTATATCTCCAGGTCCTGGAAATCCAAATCAATCTGGAAATTGTTTAGATATAGTCAAAAAACTTTATAAAAAAATACCTATCTTAGGTGTATGTCTAGGTCATCAGATTATTGGACAAGTTTTTGGCTCAAAAATTGTACAAGCTAAGAAATTGATGCATGGAAAGACTAGTACTATAGTTTCTAGAAGAATAGGAATATTAAAAAACCTTCCAATAAAATTTGAAGCCACAAGATACCATAGCTTAATCATAGACAAGAAAAATTTTTCTAAAGATCTTATTATTACAGCTGAAACAAAGGATGGTCTAATTATGGGTGTTCAACATAGAATTCACAACATACACGGTGTACAATTTCATCCAGAAAGTATTAAGACTAAGATTGGTATGAAAATTTTAAAAAATTTTATAAATTATAAGTAATGAGGCAAATTATAGAAAAAATTAGAAATAAAAAAAACTTATCCTTTGATGAAAGTAAAAGTGCTTTTGAAATATTAATGAGTGGTAAAGCTCAAGATCAAGAAATATTTGATTTTTTAACATCACTATCTGATAAAGGAGAAACATCTGAAGAAATAGCTGGTGGTGTTTATATTTTAAGAGAAAAGTCTAAAAGAGTTGAGATAAATAACTGTATTGATACGTGCGGTACTGGTGGAGACGGTATGAATACGTTAAATATATCTACAGCATCAGCTTTATTATTAGCTAGCATGGGTGTTAAAGTTGCAAAACACGGAAATAAGGCAGTTTCATCAAAATGTGGATCCGGAGATGTTTTGGATGAATTAAATATAAATATTAATTTAGAACCTGCACAAATCAAAGATCAAATAATTAAACATAATTTTGGTTTTATGTTTGCGCCAAATTATCATAGCGCAATGAAATACGTAGGTCCAACTAGAAAAAAAATTGGCAAAAGAACCATATTTAATATGATTGGCCCTTTAAGCAGTCCAGCATTAGTAGAGAGACAAGTTGTGGGAGTTTTTGATAAAAAATTATTAGGATTATTTGCTGATGCATTAAAGAATTTAAATATAAAGTTTGCATGGATTGTTTGTAGTGAAGATGGTTTAGATGAAATCTCACCTTATGCCAAAACAAACGTAATACAGTTGAAAAATAATAAAATAACTGAAATTATAATTAATCCAAATGAATTTAACGTGAACTCTGGAAAATTAGAAAACATAACAGGTGGTGACTCAAAATTTAATGCAAATAAAATAATTAATATATTCAAAGGAGAGGATAATGATTTTTCTAAAGCTGTATGCCTGAATGCAGCTGCGGGATTAATTGTAAATGAAACATTTGATAATTTTAAAACTGCATATGATAATGCTAGAGAACATATTTTATCAGGAAACACGATTAAACATTTAGAAAAGTTAAGAAATGACTAACAACATACTTGATAAAATAATTAGAAAAAAAGAGGAAAAAATATTAAACCTCAAAAAAACAATTGATTTAAATTATTTAGAAGAAAATAAAAATAAAATTAATAATTTCATCGATTTTAAGCAAAAAATTGAGACTAATCTTAAAAATAATAGGTTTTCAATTATTGCTGAAATTAAAAAAGGTAGTCCATCGGCAGGGATAATTATAAAAGATTATGATCCTATTAAAATTGCTAAAATTTATGAAAATTATAAGGCAACTTGCTTGTCAATATTGACTGAGGAAGACTTTTTTCACGGTAACTTAATTCATTTGAGTAAAATTAAACAAAAAACTAATTTACCAATTCTATGTAAAGATTTTTTTGTTGATAAATTTCAGGTACCATTAGCTAAAAGTTATGGTGCAGATGCAATCCTGATTATACTTGCTGGCGTAAAAGATAAACTTGCTAATGATTTATACGAAGAAGCTTTAAAATTAAATATGTCTGTTATTGTTGAGGTCCATACTATTGAAGAAGCAAAAAGAGCTTTACAATTTAAGAGTGCATTAATTGGTATAAATAACAGAAACCTTAAAACACTTAAGACAGACATAAATACAACCTATGATATTTACGATGTATTAATTAACCATTCGGGACCACTGGTATCTGAAAGTGGAATAAAGTCTAAAGAAGAATTATTAAAACTGGCAGATAAAACTTCTATTAAAACTTTTTTAATTGGTGAATCACTTTTGAAAAATTTGGACGATAATTCCATTTTTTCAGTTTTATAATTAAATTAACCTTTGTTTTGTTGGTTTTTTTATCTATTGTTTAAATATGAGAACTTTTGTAGAACACTATTTGTACGATATTTGTTCTTATGCTAACAAAAAAACAAAAAAATTTATTATTATTTATTAATAAAAAACTAAGAAGTTCTGGTGTTTCTCCCTCTTACGAAGAAATGAAAGATTCTCTTAATTTAAAATCTAAATCAGGAATACATAGGTTAATTAGCGCCTTAGAAGAGAGAGGATTTATAAAAAGATTAGCACATAAAGCTAGAGCTTTAGAGGTAATAAAACTACCTGAAACTGCTTCAGCTAACGATATTTATAATAATTTTTCACCAAGCATAATTAAAGGTGGTTTAGATGAAAGTAATAAATTCACTGAAAATGGAGTACCAGTTCTTGGAGATATAGCAGCTGGAACACCAATAGAGGCCATTCAAAACGAAGTCACTAGGATCCCTTTGCCAGATAATATTGAAAAAAAAGGTGAATTTTTTGGATTAAAAGTAAGTGGAGACTCAATGATAGAGGCAGGCATAAATGACGGTGATACAGTAATTATTAAAAAAACAGACACAGCAGAAAACGGTAAAATTGTTGTTGCATTAATTGATGATCACGAAGCAATGCTTAAGAGAATAAGAAGAAAAGGCAAAACAATTGCACTAGAGAGTGCTAATAGGAATTATGAGACCAAAATATTTGGTCCTGACAGAGTTAAAGTACAAGGTGTTCTCGTATCTTTATATAGAAACTTTCACTAAAATAGTCTAAACATTTAAGATGTCAAAAGTAGCAACTAGATTTGCTCCTTCCCCAACAGGTCCGTTACATATAGGTGGGATAAGGACTGCATTATTTAATTGGTTATATGCAAAAAATAACAATGGATTTTTTTATTTAAGGATTGAAGATACAGATAAAGAACGATCAAAAAATGAGTACAAAGAGCAAATAACAAAATCTCTTAAGTGGATTGGGGTGGAAAATGATGGTGATGAATATATCCAATCAAAGAAAATAGAAGATCATATAAAAGTTGCCAACATATTGTTAGAAAAAGGTTTTGCATACAAATGCTATTGCTCTACAGAGGAAATTGAAGAACAAAAACTTAGAGCAAAACAAAAAAAAATTCCCTATATATATGATAGAAAATGGAGAGATAAACCAGAAACAGAAGCACCTAAAGATATAAATCCAGTTATTAGATTTAAAAGTAAAATAGAGGGAAATAGTATTTTAAAAGATTTAGTTCAAGGAGATGTTGAGATAGAAAATAGCACAATAGAGGATTTTATTATATTGAGAAATGATGGTTCACCGACTTATAATTTGTCAGCATGCGTTGATGATCATCAAATGAGTGTAACACATATAATAAGAGGAGATGATCATAAAATAAATACTTTTAAACAAATGCAAATTTACATAGCTATGAATTGGGAATTACCTTCTTTTGCACATATACCTTTAATTCATACAACAGAAGGAAAAAAATTATCCAAAAGAGACAAAGCATCAACATTAGATGATTATTCAAAAATAGGAATAATTCCTCAAGCTTTAAGAAATTACCTTTTAAGACTTGGATGGTCTTATAAGGATAAAGAAATTTTTACAAAAGAAGAAAGTATTAAATACTTCAATTTAGAGGGTATTGGTAAATCGCCCTCAAAACTAGATATGAGTAGGATTTTATCAATGAATGAGCATTATATTAAAAGTATAGATGAAAATGACCTTTGTGATCAGCTAAGTAATTATTGCGAAAGTTATAAAGAAAAAATACCACACGAAAAAATGGGAAAAGTTAAATCGTCCCTAAATTTTTTGAAGAATAAGGCAAAAACTTTAGAGGATATTTACAATAATTCAAAATATATAATTGATGACGAAGTTAATTTTAACCAAGAAGATTTAAATCTCATTGATGAAAATGCTAAAAAAATTATTTCAGATTTTTTAAAAGAAATTTTAAAATTAGATACGTTCAACAGAGATAAATTAGAGCCAATCGTAAAGAATTTAATTAAATTAAATAATACAAATTTTAAAGGGGTTGGTCAGCCTTTAAGAATAATGCTAATAGGATCAAAATTTGGACCAGGTATTTATGACATATTAACTTCTCTTGGAAAAGATGAAGTAATTAGGAGATTAGATAAAAATTAAAAAGGTTGAGAAAATTCAATTGTTATAAAATTTTGAAAATCATCATTACTTTTCTGTATTCTTCCTATTTTTGAATAAATATTTAAATCTCTGTGAGTTTTTAAATTTAAACCTGTCTCTATTTTCATGAAATAATTATAAGGAACATTATAATTATATGAATATATAGTATTTGATGAATCGCTTATTAGACTTGCTTGCACTGTAGCTTTCTCTGAATGATCTTGTTTATACTCTATTTTATAAAAACTTAGTAAATCACTATTTTTATTTTCTTTTTTATAAAATAAAGTTGATCCTATTGAAGATGTGTAATTTGTTAGTGAGTGTGATTTAAAACTTAACTTTTGATCATTACCGTTTTCTGAATAAGCATTAAAATCAGTATATATATAATCCAAACCTGCAAACATTTGAAAATCTATATTATTTAAATTTTTGATATGATTTAAGTATGTAGTTCCATAAAATTGTTCTGAACTTCTATCACCCCCTACTAAATTTGTCGGATTAGAGCGATCAACAACTCTTTGTGTTAAACTTTTCAATGATCCATATCCTAGTACACTATCTATATAAAATGATTTTTTATTCCAAGCTGAATATAACATTACATTTTCAGCTCTCATTTTTAAATTTGTACCAAGATTACTAATATCAGTTTCATCGTCTGCTAAATTAAAAGCAATTCCAAACAAAGTATTATTTGCTAATTTGTCAAATCCAATAGTTATCGTATCCATATCATTTTGTTTACCTAATTTATTATTTTTTAAACCCGTCCTACCAGTTGAAATTTTTCCGTTAAACCAATATTGCCAATCATTAGTAACAGTATCATTTCTTTTTTTATTTTCTGCATAACTCACAAGTGATGAAAGTCCCTTTGATGCATAATGATTAATAATGTCTTGATAATTTTTACTTACATCATTTAAATTCACTTGTAGGGATATATTATTTCCACTAAATCCCTTATTTTCCTTTCTTAAACGAAATTCATGTAATCTATCTAAAACACTATCCAAACTATTTCTAGCTAATCGAGATGCTGACTCATTCTCGGCATCAACCATGCCAACTAATTCCTGGTCATCAAAAATATTATAAGTGCTTCCAGATGCTTCAATAGACTCAATAGTAAGATTGATTTGCGTTGAAGTTGTTGCAGTTTCTCCTGGCATTCCTCCATATTCAATGATGTAAAAATTAACTGTATCGTCAATTGCGAAGTCATTCCATGTTCCGCCTGATTTTAAATGTAAAAAATTTTCCTCATATTTAGCCTCAGCACAACAATCATTAGGTTCTACGTCGTTATGCCAGTTTTCATAAGTGGTATCAGAATGAACTGAGCAATCATCATGTGCTGCTACAGAATTTCTATTACCCGCCACTTGACAAGTCATCGTTTTTCCATTTTCAGGTCCTGATACCCACTCCCATGTTCCTTCGGCTTCCGCATGAGTATTAGAAGTATAAGTTTCGTCATCTGATGCACCCATCCAAGCATTTTTATTTATTTTACTTGAAATAAAATCATTTTCAGCAGAACTTGTTATTGTAACTAGATATCCTGTTAAGCCATATAATGTTGACGCCTCAGCTGCTGTTTTTGCATCATCCCAACGAATTTCATTACTTTGAACAACTTCATAATAATGGCCATTTCCGGAGAAATAATTAGTCCCAGCTGGAGTGACTGATACTGTTAAAGATGGCGAGCCAGTAGAACCATCGCCTTTAAATGACAAGGTTGCAATAACGTTGTTAATATCATCTTGTGAACCCCTAAATCCTACCTCTGTTAAAGAATTTCCCGAACAATCAGTAGGTTCGGCTGACGCATCGGCAGTATAACCACAATAACCAGCAGCTTTTAAAACATTTGATGTATCAGTTACTTTAATGTTTCCAGCTGATGCTACTGCAGAAAATAAAAGTGTTCCTGAATACCCAGATATTGATGGAGTGGTACCTGAGGTAGATAATAAAACAAAATCGGTTGTATTTGCTACTAAATTGGTTGGAAAAGTTAAAGTTTCAGCTTTCGAAATTGAATTAATATTAATTAATATAATTAAAGTAGATAAAATTAATTTTAAAAAAAACATAGCTTAATTTTTTATATAATTAAGTACAATATTGGCAGCATTTAAAGATGACAATTCATCATTTTGCATTGATTTTACAGTTTTTTTTACTAGCTTTTGTTGTTTTTTTATCATTTCTGGTTTTTGAATAAAATAATTTACTGAGTTAAATATCTCTTTTGAATTGCACTCGCTTTGCAATAATTCAGGAATAATTTCTTTTTGATTTATAATATTTATAATGTTTGCAAATTTTGTTTTAACCATTCTTTTGATAAAAAAGAAATTAATTGGGTTCATCTTATAAATAATAATTGAGGGTACTTCATATTTACTTATCTCTAAAGATACTGTACCAGATTTCGATACTGCAAAAAAAGAATGCTTAATTATATCTTCTTTAATATTTGGGTTTGTTACTATTTGGTAATTGTCATCTTTAAAATTAGAAAGTTTTTCCAATATTATATTACGCATTAACTCCGTTGAATGAATTACAAAGTAAAAATTATTATATTTTTTATTCATTAATTTCATAAAATCTACCAATATTGGTAATAATAAATCAATTTCTGAAATTCTACTCCCAGGAAATATAGATATAATTTTTTTATCTTTTGGTAATATATTCGATATATCCACTTTATTTGACTTCAACTCTAATAATGGATGTCCAACAAAAGTACTATTCATATTTTCCTCGTCATAATATTTTTTTTCAAATTTAAAGAGAAGTAACATATGATCTATAAAATTTTTATATTTTTTTATTCTATCTTTTCTCCACACCCAAATTTGAGGTGATACATAGTGAATTGTTTTAATATTTGGATTTTGTTGTTTTACCTTTTCTGCAACTCTTAGGGAGAAATCTGGACTATCTACAGAAAAAAGAATATCTGGCTTAAACTCAACTATTTTTTTTACAGTTTCATTTATTATTTTTTTTATTTTAAATATGTTAAGCAACACACTCGTAATCCCGATATATGTTATATCTTTGAGATCAGATATACTCTCTATATTAAGCGATTTAAGATTTTCACCACCAAGGCATAAATATTGTATATTATTTTCTTTTAATTTTATTTGCTTTATAACCTCGGAGGCTAATTTATCTCCTGATGGTTCACCAGTTAAAATAAAAATTTTCTTCATTTTATATTAATAAACATTTTATTTTTATTAGCGAAGTTAATACATGCAATTTTTTCTAAAAATATATGTTGTTTATTTTTTAATACTATTCCTTTAAGACCGGCTGTCTTACTTAATTTAAAAGTTTTTAATCCTACCGTTGGTAAATCTATTCTCAAATCTTGTTTTTTCTTAGGAAATTTTACTAAAACACCGCCCTTCTTGTTATTTTTAGATTTACACTTTATGAGCATTTGTTCAGTTCCGCCTTTTTTTTCAATAGCTATTACCTTATTGTCCCTAACTACAGTTCCTTGACTAAAATTATATTTTCCTAATTTATCTAATGTTTGAATAGCCTTATTAATATCTTTTTTATCATCACTACTTGGTATTATTTTAGTGTAATTTCCCTTTTTTAAAGCCAATTCAGGATTAAAAAAAAGTGAGTTAACTGTTTTAATTTTTTGTTCCTTTAATATTTTAATTATTTCTTTCAATATTGCGGCATCACCAACTTTTGATGCTTTAATTATCCTTGGTATAAAATACATTCCTTTTAAATCTAATTTTAGTTTAGAAAAATTTGGTTTAGACACCTTTCCAGCAAATAAAACTTTATTACAATTATTGGTTTTAAGGATATTAATTATCTTTCCAAATTGTCCAATTGAAACAGGATATGATTTTTTGTCTTTTTTAAATTTTTTATTTTTAGTTAGATCAATAATTAAATATTTTTCTTTTTTTCTCTTAATTTTACTAAGTATTTCAAGTGGGAAACTCGTTTCTCCAAATATCAAGCCAATCATACTACTCCTTTGAAAAAGGTGTACAAATAGATCTTTTTTTATCTTTATTTATGAATTCTATTACATTTTTCACTAATGGATTTTCTTTAAATGCTCCATTAAGTTTATTTAGATTTTCTGTAAGATTTTTGGTTGCAAATATTTCTTTATAAGCTTCAGACAGACCTAAAATATCTTTATTTTCAAAATTTGCTCTTCTAAGACCAATTAAGTTTAATCCTTGAAGATAATTTCTATTACCAACGGATAAACCATATGGAATTACATCATGTAAAACACCTGTCATTCCACCGATCATTGCCATTTGACCTATTCTTGTAAATTGTTGGACTGCAGAATTACCACCAATAACTACATTATTCTCAATAGTTACATGACCTCCAAGAGGTACATTGTTCGCTATAATAACGTTATCTCCAAGATTGCAGTCGTGTGCCACATGTGAAGAAATCATAAAAAGACAATTATTACCTATTTTTGTTAAACCTCCTCCACCAACAGTACCTGGATTAACCGTAACATATTCCCTAAATTTGTTGTTATCACCAATTTCCAATGATGTTCTTTCACCATTGTATTTTAAATCCTGTGGATCATTACCAATAGAACTAAACGGAAAAAAAACATTTCCTTTTCCTATTTTGGTTTTGCCAGAAATATTCACATGAGAATGAACTATAACATTTTCATCTATTTCAACATCTGGCCCAATAACAGTGAATGGACCAATTTTTACACTTGAATGAATTTTAGCCCTTTTATCTACAACTGCAGTTTTATCTATCATTTATTATCTTTTATAAAATTTTTTAAATCTTTAGCAGGATAACCCATTACTTTTGAATTACTTGGAATATTTTTAATTACACCGCTACCACCTCCAATTTGAACATTATCACCAATTTTAAGATGACCGGATATTCCAGCCTGTCCACCAATCATAACATTATTACCTATAGTTGTGCTACCAGCAAAACCAACTTGTCCCGCTATGATACAATTATCACCTATCTTAACATTATGAGCTACGTGAATTTGATTATCTAAAAATGTATTTTTTCCTATAACTGTATTTGATAAGGATCCTCTATCAATAGTTGATCCACAGCCTATTTCTGCGTGATCATTTATAATTACTATTCCTACTTGTGGATACCTAATATTAGAGCTTTTATCTGGAAAAAAACCAAAACCTTTTTTACCAATCACACATCCATCCAAGATATGTACATGATTTTTAATTAGAGAATTTCTGATTATTACGTTTGACCCTATGACGCAATTATCTCCTATAAATACATTTTTCTCTATTATAGAATTATGTCCTATTTTACAATTATTACCAATTTTAACATTTTTACCAATTAATACATTTTTGCCGTTTTCCACTTTGTCTTTATATTCTGTTAGTTGAATATCTTCAGCAGAATTGTCATAATCATCGGTAACAGACTCTGGATAAAAAATTTTAGTTATTTGTGCTGTATGTAGAAGAACTTTATCTGAAATTATTGGTTTACAACTACTTGGTAAAACTGATTTTAAATTTTCTTTTGTTAAACAATATGAAGCTTTAGTCAATTTGGCAAAATCTTTATATTTAATTGAATGAAAAAAGGTCAATTCTCCTTTTTGAGATGAGTTAAGATCTTTTATATCTGTTATTTCATCATCTAAGAATTTTTGGGTATTTAATTTTATTGACTTTATTAAGTAGTTTATATTGTGAGGTCCTGTATTTTCAAAAAAAGGATTGATCATCATTATTTTAATATCAAAACTTATTTTAAATGCTTATCAAGATTTATTGCTGATTATTTCCTGTCTACAATAGTAGCAGACCACATTGCATCGGCCATTTTTTTACCTTCTACAAAAGCTTCGCCTTTGTATTTCCAGACCCTGCCATGAGATCTTACAGCCTCTATATTGAGCTCCAAGGTACAATCAGGTATTACGGGATTTCTAAATCTGGCCTTTTCAACACTCATTAAAAAAACTAATTTATTATCATACTCAGATTTATCTATACCTGCCGCCGTAAGAGCAGCTGCAGCCTGACCAAAAGCCTCAACTATGAGAACACCTGGCATTACTGGTTGATTAGGAAAATGTCCTTGCACAAAAAAACTATCTTTTTTTACATACATTAATGCAGTAGCTGAATAAAGTTTTTTAATATTAATCAATTCATCTATTAATAGCATTGGTTCCCTATGTGGCAATAATTCTCTTATTTGATCTTTATTTAATTTAGTTGTCATTATTTAATTAATATCAATCTTTTTAATCTTTTCATCAAGAATTAGTATTATGTCTTTGGTAATATCTAATTCTTTTTTTCCAATTACTACATTTTGTTTTTGTAAAACCATGGAAATAGAGTTTTTTTTAGAATATTCTGATAAAATTGGTTTTAGAATTTCTAAAATTGCATTAGTTCCTTCAATTTTTTTTTTGTTTAAATTATCCTTATTTTGTTTTAACAAATTTTGATATTCTTTTATTTTATTATTTAATTTAGCAATTTTTTTTTTTAATTCTTCTTCATTTAGTATATTTTTTTGAGAATTTATATTTTCGTCTTCAGATTTAATTTCAGACTCTAATTTTTTAATATTTTTTTCGTTTAAATTATTAATTTCAGAAATTTGTTTATTTAATGAAATACCAGCCTTAGACTCATTAAAAAGTCTTTCCATATTTATATAAACGATTTGACTCTGGGCTGTACTAGCTAGTAATTTTGTAAATATTATTAAAAAAAATATTAATTTAATATTTGATGACATTAAAAAGTTGTACCGATTCTAAATCTAAAAGTCTCTGTTTCGTCAGTTGATGATTTAGTTATTGGTGAGGCTAATGAAAAACTTAAAGGACCAATTGGTGTAAACCAATCTACAGCAATACCTGTTGATGATCTTATTTTGTTACTATCTAGCGAGCTATTATAATCAACACCCCACACATTTGCTGTATCTAAGAATAAACTAAAATCTATGTTCTCTAGATCTTTCATAAAATTTGGCAAGGTTGCTGCAAGGTTCATTGCCGAACCATAATTTCCTCCTATGAAATCATCACTATCTTTCGGCCCAATTTTACCCGCTGCAAATCCTCTTAGTTTTCTTGATGGTATAAAAATTCTTTTACTGATCCTAACGTCATCATCAAAATTGTTTATAGATTTTGCAAAAAATATAAATGAAAATACAGTTTCATTTCTTAATTTCGTATAATTTGCATATTCATAAGCATTCGATATACTTTTGTCATCTGCTAGGATTGGTAATGATTGACTAAATGTGCTTCTATATCCATCAGTTGGTTGAAAATTTTGATTTAATTTATTTAAGTTTAAAGAGTACGAAAAATTCGTATCAAAATAATCACCTTCTTGCTTTTTTTTAGCACTTGAGGCCTTTGAGGAGGTTGTTAAACTCTCGTAATACATTGATATTTCTGGTGAAAAAAAAATGTCTTGATATTGCTCAAAAGTAGTTCCAAAAGAAAATCCTGTTTCATTCGTTTCATAACCAAATTTACTCATTAGATCATTTCTGCTACTTTCAATTGTGGTATTTAAAGTTTTATCAGAATTTTTAAAGTTTGGTTCCGATATTCTGAATTTACCCTCTACAGAGTCATCACTCAGAGTGGCGCTCAAATTTACTTTCGATCCTCTGCCTAAATAATTATTTTCTGCAATTGAAAAAGAGATACTCGATCCGCTCGTTCCAGTTCCGGCTCCTGCTGAGATCTCTCCAGTGGGTTTTTCCTCAACTATTACATCAATAACTTTTAATTGGTCAGATGAACCATCTTTAATATTAGTTTGTACTGTCTTAAAAATATTTCTAGATTTGATTTTATTTATAGATTTTTTGAATAATATTTCATTATAAGGATCTCCTTCATCAGAGATTATCTCATTTCTAATAACACTTTCGTTAGTAATATAGTTTCCAAGAATGTTTATTTTCTCAACATATTCTTTTCTAGACTCTGTCAACTTAATATTTAAGTCTATATTTTTGGTTCCTAACGTTTCTGAATATGAGGCATTAATAAATTCAAATTGTTTTTGAATAACTATTTTGTCAATTTCTTTTAATATTTTGTCTATTCTATTTATTGAATAGGTTTTTCCTTTAAGTTTATTCATTGTTTTAGATATTTCTTCAAAATTGTCTTTTGAATAGCCTTTTGGAATATCTAAAGTTATATTATTAAACTTGAATTTTTCACCTGCGCTTATATTGAATACTAGTTCAAAATTATTACTATCTATTAATTGAGCAAATGAACTATATATTTTTACATTATAATATCCATTATTCTTATAATAATTTTTTAGTAATTTTTCATCTAGTTTAATTCTATTTGAGTCAACAAATTTTTTTTTTGATATAAATTTCCAGAATTTACTTTCTTCTGAAACAATAATATTTTTAAGTTTCCTATCTTTTATTTTTTTATCACCGATAAATTTTATAGAGGATATATAAGCTTTTTCACCTAAATTTATTTCATATTTTAAATCTACAGTATTGTTTAAATTATTTTTTATTTTTGATTTAATTTTTGAAAAATAATATCCATTAATCTTTAAGATATTTTTTAGTTTTATCTCATCTCTTCTAACCTTATTTTCAACAAATGGATTTTTTTCTTTTAAACTTAAATTATCTCTTAGTACCTCTAAAACTGTTTTGTTTTTGACACCTGTTATCTCAATAGATTGTATAATTGGATTTTCCTTAACTTTAATGATCAATATATTATTTTTAATACTAATGTTAATTTTTTCAAAAAAATCTGTCTCATATAAATTTTTTAAAGTTCTATTAATTTTATTATTATCATAATCTTCGTTTAAATTAATCTCACCAAATAGAATAACATTTGAATTAGAAATTCTATTATTACCTTCAATTTCAATTTTGTTGATTATTTCCGAGTTAGCTTTAAATGAAATAACAACAATAAAAAAAATAAATATAAATAATCGCATTATATTCTATACTATACATTGATTGAGCGTTTTCAATCTTACATATTTGTTTAATTTAATTATTTGATCCAAGTTTTTAGGTTTTTTATATTTAAAATTTTTAAACTCCTTAAGGTTTATAATTTTGATGAGCTTTTTTTGTATTTGGTTAAATTTGATATTGCCATTAAGAAAATTTTCAACTAACTCGTCATTTGCTGAGATTAAGACAGTTTCAAATAAAGATATATTTTCAGGAATTTTACTTAGTATTTTCAAAAGTGGAAATTGTTTTTTAATTGGTTTAGTTAATTCTAGATTATTTAATACGTTAAAATTAATTTTATCGGTATTCAATTTACCTTTAGAATCCCCACAAATATAATTAAATATAGGAATTTTCATTGTTGTATCATGTATCAATAGTTTGGATGTACCATTTTTATATTTAATTATCGAATGCAAATATGACTTTGGATGAATTAGTATTTCAAAAAATTTCTTTTTTAAATTAAATATTCTCTGCGCTTCAATTATCTCAAATACTTTATTCATTAAAGTGGCAGAGTCTACTGAAATTTTTTTTCCCATTTTCCAATTTGGATGCTGTACAGCTTTGGATGGATTAACCATATTTAATTTTTTTTTTGTTAATTTTAAAAATGGACCACCAGATGCTGTTATGAAAATTTTTTCTATTTGCGATGTATCAAAACCATTATTCAGTGAATATATTGAAAAATGTTCAGAATCTATAGGAACAAAAGAGGTATTGCTATTTTCTAATTTTTTTTTAATCAAGTTCCATCCGCAAATTATTGTTTCTTTATTTGCTATACCAATAGATTTAGTATGTTTTATAATTTTAAGTGTTGGCTCTAAGCCTGCAATACCAGTAATGGAGGACATCACATAATCAATTTTAGAATTAAATATTTTATTGAATGACGAAAAATTGTTATAAATTTTTACGTTTTTGTTACGATTTTTTTTTTTTAATATCTGATAATATTTTTTTGATGTAACAATTAAATTTTTTACATTAAAATTTCTAGCCTGCCTCATTAACACTTTAATATTTTTATTAGTTGAAAGTAATTTTATTTCAAAATTATTTTTATTTTGTTTTATGATACTTAGAGTAATTTTACCTATAGATCCAGTTGAACCCAAAATTGCAATTTTTTTTTTCATAGTTATATTATTTAAAATACAAAAAATAGGAAATTAAAAATACAAAAATCATACCATCTATTCTATCTAAGATGCCTCCGTGGCCTGGTATAATATTTCCTGAATTTTTAATACCAGAAACTCTTTTAAAATAAGATACTGTTATATCTCCAATCTGTGAAATAAAAGATATAGTTATTATAAAAAATATTAATGATAAAAAGTTTTCAATTAAATTTTGATTGTTAAATGTTAAAAATTCAACTTTAGTTAATACATAAAATATTAATAATGGTAATAAAAAACCTCCTGCAAAACCAGAGATTGTTTTTTTTGGGCTAATTTTAGTTAATTTTGGACCTTTTAATATTTTACCGAAAAAGTATCCCCCAAGGTCTGTTAATACACAAATAAATAAAACAAATAAAAATAAAGAAGCTCCATCAAATTCATTGTAACTTGTATATCTTACTTTATAAGCTGAATAAAATGATAACATTAGAAGTAATACACCTGGCACAAGATACGCTTTGGAATTAGACATTTTTATCCATTCATAAACAGAAATAGCAAAGCATAAGTATAAAAAAAAAATAAAGTAATAAGACCCAAGAAATACTATAAAAATAATTGCTGGTACCATCAATATAGAACTAATAAGTCTGTTTTTAAATTCATTATATTTCATATTCTGCCAAAATTTCTTTTTATTATCTTAAATTTGTTTAAAATTTTTAAATAATCACTCTCATTAAAATCCGGCCATAGTTTTTTTTCAAAAAAAATCTCAGAATATGCAATTTGCCAAAGTAAAAAATTACTTAGTCTTTTTGTGTTGCCTGTCCTTATTAATATATCAGGATTGGGTAAATCTGAAGTGTATAAATTTGATGTAATTTTTTTTTCACTGACGTTTTGTTTTTTTTTTATTATTTTTTTTATTGACTCAACTATCTCACTTTTTGACCCATAATTTATTGCTAAATTTATATGTAATTTTTTATTTTTTTTTGTTTTATTTTCGGAATAATTTATAATTTTTTTAATCCTTTTAGGAAATTTATTTTTATTACCAATTATTTTTAATTTTATTTTTTGTTCAATCAGTTGATTTAATTTAGTTTGTAAAAAATTTTCTAACAGTTTCAGTAAAAAATTAATTTCTTTTTTTGGTCTTCTCCAATTTTCAGTAGAAAAAGCAAATAATGTTAAATATGGAATTTTCTTTTTTAAAGAAATTTTAATTATTTTTTCTACTGTTTTTAAACCGGCTCTATGACCATGGTTTCTTGATTTGTTATGTTTTAAGCCCCAACGTCCATTTCCATCCATAATGATGGCTACATGTTTAATTGGATTCATATTGTCATGATTTCTTTTTCTTTAAGACTTACTTTATCATCAATTTTTTTTATACTATCGTCAGTGATATTTTGAATATTTTTTTCTTCTTTTTTTTCTTCATCTTCTGCAATTTCTTTAGCTTTGAGAAGTTTTTTTAATTCCTCATTTGCTTCACGTCTAATATTTCTAATAGATATTTTGCATTGTTCTCCCATTGATTTAGTCATTTTTTTAATTTCATTCCTTCTCTCCTCGCTTAGACTTGGAATTGGAAGTCTTATCATTTGTCCATCTATTTGTGGATTTAAGCCCAAATTAGATTTTTGAATAGCTGAATCAATCAATGTAACATTACTATTATCCCAAACTTGAATATTAATTACTCTAGGCTCAGGTGTTGTTATGCTAGCAAGTTGATTAATGGGCATTTTTTGCCCATACACATCTACACTTATTAAATCCAACATATTTGAATTAGCTCTACCTGTGCTTAATGTTCCTAAATCTTTTAAAAACTTATCAAAAGTTTTATTCATTTTATCTTGATATTCTTTTTTATTGAACATTAGTCACCTATTTTAAGCCTAAAAAAATCTTTAACTTTTAATGCAGGAAAATTTAATTCTTTAACTATATCTGAAACTTTTTTTTTTGTATCCATAACCCATATTTGGGACATTAGACTATTTTCTTGTTTAAATTTTTGCAACTTACCTAAACTTATTTTTTCAATGATATTACTAGGTTTGCCTGAATCTTTTAGCTCCTCATTAATTAACTTTTTTTCTTTTTCTAAAATTTCTTTGTCAATATCATTTTCGGTCAATGCAATAGGATTTGATGCTGCAACATGCATTGATAATTGTTTTCCAAAGTTATCTATTAATTCGTTATAATTATCATTTTCTATTGATACTATTACTCCTAATTTAGCAATATTATTTTTTACAATGGAATGTAAATAAAAATAATTTTTTTGATTTATGTTAGAAAAAGTTTTGGATTTTCCAATAGTTATTTTTTCTCCAATTTTTGATATTAATTCAACTAAATTATCGTTTACAGTTTTACCATTTTTCATTTTAGAATTATTTAATTTATCTAAATCTGATGAAACCTCATTGTTAATTTTACCAATCTCTTCAGCAAAAATTAAAAAATCGTCATTTTTCGCCACAAAATCTGTTTCACAATTAATTTCAATTATCGAGGTTTGTTTCTCACTTTTGTTTACACAAATTAGCCCTTCATTAGCTTGTCTATTCATTTTTTTAGACGCTTTGGAAATACCTTTAACTCTAAGAATTTCCACAGATTTATCCAAATCACCACCAGACTCTTTTAAAGCGTTATTACAGTCTTTAAAACCTGCACCGGTTACTTTTCTTAATTCTTTGACTTTTTGGATATCACTCATTTTAGTTTAATGGACTTTGACTCTTATCATTAGTCTTGTTTTTTTCAATTTGAAGAGTGTTTTTTTCCTTTGAGTCTTCCGCGCTAGATGTTTGTTTAATATTTTTATTAGCTTCAACAATAGTTGATTTAATTAAGCTACAGTATAAATCTATTGATCTTCTTGCATCATCATTACCGGGTATTGGAAAATCAATACCATCTGGATCTGAGTTAGTATCTAATACAGCAATAATAGGTATACCTAGTTTAATTGACTCCTTAATAGCTAATGACTCATAATTAGTGTCTATTATAAATACTAAATCAGGTGTTTTTTTCATGTTTGAGATTCCGCCTAATGATCTCTCTAATTTATCTCTTTGAGCACTCATTTTTAATAATTCTTTTTTCGTGAAACCTCTATTTTCTGAGGATAAGTCTTTATTAATTTTTTGTAATTTTTTTATTGAGTTTGAAATAGTTCCCCAGTTTGTAAGCATACCACCTAACCATCTATAATTTACATAATATTGATCAGTGCTTTTACCTAAATCTGCAATTGCGTCTGAAGCTTGTTTTTTTGTAGATATAAATAAAATTTTTCCATTTTCGCTTATAGTTTTATAGACTTTTTCTAGAGCAACTTGTGTTAATTCAAGTGTTTGTGTTAAATCTATAATATGAATAGAATCTTTTTTTCCAAAAATATACTTTTTCATTTTTGGATTCCATCTCAAGGTTTTGTGTCCTAAATGAACTCCTGCTTCTAATAGTTGTTGAATTGTTATCTCTGGTATTTTCATATTTCTTTCCGGTTATGCCTCCACAATTACTTCCTTAATAGTCAGGACCGGGGGTATAAAACCATTAATTGTGTGCGTTTTAAAAAAGGTAATTACTAATAATTTGTGACAATAACAAGCTTTTTTTTAGTTAATTTCTAAAGAAATATTATGTTTTTTTAACTCTTTTATAGAATTTCTATTTACTTTTCTCTTATTATCTAAATCGAAAACCATATATTTATCATTATTTTTATATTTTATAGTTATTTCTGTATTACCTATTTCATTAATTTGTTCTGACAATTTATTTAATTGATTAAGATCGTTTACATAAAACTTAATATTTTTAATTGGAGTTTCGTATAAAGATTTTAATGAAGATATTTTATAAACATTTAATTTCTTAGTTTTCTTTTCGTCATCGCTTATAGTTTTGAGAACCGTTATTAGAACAGAACTACCTTCTATTAATATATCTCTATTTTTTTCTAAAATCTCTGAAAAAATAAATAATTCAAAAACACAAGAAAGATCGGAAAACTTTATTACTGCGTATGGATTACCTTTATTGGTTTTTCTTTCTTGTACTTTCAAAATTGTAGCGGCTATTTTTGCTTCTTTTAAATTGTCACTATTATAAAAATTTTCATAATTATCAATTTTAAATTCTCCATATATATCTTTAAATTGATTCAATGGGTGGTCAGAAATAAAAAAGCCAATAGATTCAAATTCTTTTGATAATCTATCCTCAAATTTCCAGTCATCAATATCGTTAATAAAATCATCTTTAGGCACACCTTTGTCGTTAAACAAATCGAACTGATTAGATAATTTATTATCATCTAAACTTTTTGACTTTAAAATTAAATTAGGAATAGATTCGTAAAGGGCCGCACGGTTATTATTTATTTCATCAAAAGCACCAGCTTTAACTAAACCTTCTAATTGTAACTTATTAATATCTTTGTGGTTTACTCTATTGATAAAATCACTGATCGATTTGAATTTTCCGTTTTTTTCTCTTTCGCCTACAATATTTGAAATTGCATCATATCCAACATTCTTGATTGATCCTAAAGCGTAATAAAAATTTTTATCATCAGCTTTAAAATCTGCATAGCAACTATTTATATTTGGTCTTATTACATTTAGTTTAAGCCTTTTAATTTCGTCATAGAATTCACTGAGTTTTTTTTGATTGGATATATCCATTGTCATAGATGCGGAAAAGAATTCATTTGGATAATAAGTTTTCAAAAAAGCCGTTTGATAAGCAATAATTGCATATGCTGCTGCATGACTTTTATTAAAACCATATTCTGCAAATGGTTCTATTTTTAAAAATATGCCTGCAGCTATATCTTTTCTAATTCCATTTTTTATTGCTCCATCTATGAATCCTATTTTTTGTTTTTCAACATCTGAACGCTTTTTTTTTCCTATTGCCTTTCTTAAAATATCAGCCTCAGCTGCGGTAAAACCAGAAAGTTTTTGAGCTATTTGCATAACCTGCTCCTGATAAATAATAACACCGTATGTAGGTTTTAAAATATCCTCTAGCATTGGATGTATGTAGTCTGGTTCTCTTAAACCATTTTTGCAATCATTGTAGATTGGTATATTGCTCATCGGTCCGGGTCTGTAAAGAGCAACCAAGGCTATAATGTCCTCAAGATGTGTGGGTTTCATATTAACTAAAGCATCTTTCATTCCAGAGCTTTCTAATTGAAATAAACCAACTGTATTACCTTTTGAAAGGGTATTAAAAACCTCACTGTCATCATAATCTATTTTATCAACTGAAAATTTTTTATTTTTTTTTTGTATTAGTTTTTGTGCTTTATCTACGACTGTAAGAGTTTTTAAACCTAAGAAGTCAAATTTAATAAGACCTGCATTTTCAGCAGAGTACATATCAAACTGTGTAGATGGAAGTAATAATTCTGAGGATGTATCTTTATAAAGTGGAACTGAATTTGTAAGTTTTCTATCAGCAATAACAACACCAGCTGCGTGTGTTGCAACATTTCTGTTTAGACCTTCTAATTTAAGAGATAAGTCGATTAATTTTTTAACTCTTGCATCATCTTTGATTAATTTTTGTAATCTTGGTTCCGAATTAATACATTCAATCAGACTTTTAGGTCTGGATGGATCAAATGGTATCAGTTTAGCGATACTATCAACAAAACCATATGATAATCCAATTACTCTACCAACGTCTCTGATCACCATCCTAGCCTTTAGCTTACCAAAAGTTATTATATGTGCTACGCTGTCCTTGTACTTATTATTTAGGTACTCAAAAACTAAGTCTCTTTTTTCCTCACAAAAATCAATATCGAAATCAGGCATTGAAATTCTCGCAGGATTTAAAAATCTCTCAAAAATAAGATTATACTTTATTGGGTCAACATCTGTAATTAACAGACACCAAGCAACTAAAGATCCAGCACCCGATCCTCTTCCTGGCCCAACTGGAATTTCATTATTTTTGGCCCACATTATATAGTCAGAAACAATTAGGAAATAACTTGAGTATTTCATCTCAATTATAATGTCTAGCTCATGATTTAGTCTTTTTGAGTACTGGCTATATAATTCATGATCTTCAGGTTTTTGATCATCTCTACAGAAAACAGTTCTAAATTTCTTATACAAACCCTCGTTTGATAATCTTTTTAATTTATTATCAGCACTTCCGTCTTTTTCAGAACTTATATTTGGTAAAATTGGATCTGAAGGCGTCGGTCTAAAACTACATCTAAATGGCAAGTTATAGTTATTTTCCAAAGCTTCGGGCAAATCTTCAAATATTTTTTCCATTTCTAGATGTGATTTTAAATAATGCTCACTAGTATAAGACTTTCTATTCTTATCATTTAAATAAGATTTATTACCAATACAAATTAATGCTTCATGTGCGTCATGCATATTTTTTTCAATATAAAAAACCTCATGTGATGCAATGATGGGAATATTATGTTTTAAAGATAGATTTAAATTAAATTTTTCAAAAGAATTCTCGTGTTTATCTGAATGCCTCTGAATTTCTATATAAAAATTATCACTATAATAATTTTTTAATTTTTTATAAATATCTTCTATAAATTCAAATTTTCCTTTATTAAATAAGTTACCGATTAAACCATTTATTGTTCCTGACATAACTATTAAACCTTCATTTTTATCGAATAAATCATTTAATTTACAATGAGGCTTGGATAAATTATCATTCTCCAGATAAGATTTTGATGATAATTCAATCATGTTTCTGTAACCTTGCTCATTTTTTGCAATTAAAGTCAGCAAACCTTCTTGATCCTCAGATTTAAAAATTATTTGGGTTCCTATTATTGGTTGAGTTCCACCTTTAACAATTTTTTCAGAAAATTCTAAAGCGCCACACAAATTTGATGTATCTGATATTCCTAAACTTAATATTTTATTCTCTTTACAATGTGCATTAAGGTCATCAATTTTTAAAGCACCTTCGCATATAGAATATTGTGTATGAATCTTAAAATGTGTAAATTTTTTTGGGTTTTCAAATTCTTGCATTGTAAGTTTTTATCTTACCATCATGAATTTGCAATTTATAATCTGCCATTTTTGCGAAATATAAATTGTGGGTTGCATAAATTAATACTCTATTTTTATTTTTTAATTTAAAGAGAAGTTTAAATATTTCCTTTGAATTTTTGTGATCTAAACTTCCAGAAGGCTCATCAGCTAGTATGATTTCAGGGGAATTTATAACGGCTCTAGAAATAGCTACTCTTTGCGCTTCTCCACCTGATAATTCTGATGGATAATGATTCTGTCTATTTTTAAGATTCATCATGTTTAATATTTTATTTGCATCCTTCTTTGCAGTAACTAAATCATTGTTTATTGTCAATTTTGATAAATATACATTTTCTAAGGCATTAAAATCTGATAGCAAATTGTTTTCTTGATAAATAATACCTATTTTACTTGCCCTTAAGTGGTCGTTTTTTTCAATATTATTGAAATCAATTTTCGAGCTTTCAAAAAATAAACTGCCTGAAGTCGGTCTATCTATTAATGATAATATATTTAAAAAAGTTGATTTTCCTGATCCTGATGGTCCGATAATTGAGTAAGTCTTACCTTTTTTGAAAGTAAAATTAATATCTTTTAATACTTTAATATTATTTTTTTCAAATTTTTTTGAAATATTTTTTAGTATTATAAGTGGTTTATTCATATTTCAGTGATTTTATTGGATCAAGATTTGCAGCTTTTATAGCTGGATATAAAGAAACAATGACCGTAATTAAAATAGATACTAGACCTATAATTGAGATAGATAAAAAATTTATTTCCGAAGGCATTTTGCTTAAAAAGTAAATTTCTTCAGGGAATAAAGTAATACCAAAAACGTTACTTAACAAAACTCTAACTTCTTCAATATAAATTGAAAATAATACGCCTAAAATAATTCCAAAAATTGTAGCACTAGTTCCAATTATCAAACCCACTAAAAAGAAAATTTTTTTAATAGAATTGTTTTGTACACCAAATGATTTTAAAATTGCTATTTCTTTAGTCTTGTTTTTAACCAGAATAGTAAGACCAGATATAATATTGAAAGCTGCAACAATTATAATTAAAGTTAGTATTATAAACATTACATTTCTTTCTACTTTTAAAGCTGAAAAAAGAGATTTATTTTGTTCATCCCAGGTATAAATAAGCTCTTCATTAAATATATTTTTCAAAATTTTTTTCTCTGAGCTTATATTTTTTGGATTTTTAAGGAAAATTTCAAAATATCTACTATCAACACCTAAATTAAACAACTCTTCAATATCTCTAATATTAAGGAACGCCACACTTTGATCGAATTCTATTAATCCACTTTCAAATATAGAGTCGACAATATACGCTTCTTGCTTAGGCAAAGAACCTACAATGGTGTTTATACCAAATGGAGACATAATAACAATTTTATCTCCAATTTTAGCGTTAATTATATAACTAAGCTCTTTACCTATAGATATGTGTTTAATATTAAGTTTTTTATTTCCTATAAATTCTTTTTTATTAACCAAAGATAACTTGCTAAAATCATTTTTTTTATATGCTCTTAGTAAAATACCTTTGGTGTACTCTTTATTAATAATTAATCCTTCTGCACTATTCGTTATTAAAATTTCATTAGATATTTTTTTTATTTCTTTTTGCTCAAATTTTTTAAAATTTATAGTTTTCTCATAAGGTTTAATTATTACATGTGGATTAAATCCTACAATCTTATTTATTAATTCAGTTCTAAAACCATTCATTACTGACATAACAATTATCAATACAGCTACACCAAGACTGATACCAGCGAATGAAAAAGCTGAAATTATATTAATAAATCCTTCTTTTTTTTTGGTTCTCAAATATCTAAGTGTAATTTTTTTTTCTAATTCAGAGATCAATTTTATAATTTGTTAATTATGATTTTATAAATTTCTTCAATTTTTGTTTTAGTCGCATCTTTGCCGATTTCTTTAAACTCGACAAGGTCATCCTCAGATTTTTTTCCAATAATAATTTGAAATGGGACACCAATTAAGTTAAATTTTTTCATTTTAGACGATATACTTTCGTCAGTATCATCTATAATTGTGTCAATATTTTTGCTTTTTAAATGTTCATGAATATTTAATGCTTTTTCTAAATTTGTTTTATCATTTTTATTTATTTGGGGTAAAATTGCACAATGAAAAGGAGATATAGCCAACGGCCATTTCATGATTTCATTCTTCTCATCATATTTCGCTTCAATTATGGCACCAACCAATCTAGAAACACCTACGCCATATGAACCCATTTTTACAAATTCTTTTGATCCATTAAAATCTACAGACGCGTTCATCGGTTTTGAATATTTGTCGCCAAAGTAAAATATGTGACCAACTTCAATTCCTTTCGTTTCTAATTTATTTTCAGAGGTCACATTAATATCAAATTCATTTTGATTAAATTTCTCGTCAGTTACAGCATAATATTTGTTGTATTCTTTACGTAAATCCATTAGTGATTTTTTATCCAAAGCTACTTCATCATTATTAACATCAAATATCCTTCGATCAGTATATACTTTGCTCTCACCTGTATCAGCAATTATTACAAACTCGTGGGATAGATTTCCTCCAATAGGCCCTGTATCAGCCGCCATAGGAATGGCTGAAAGGTCTAATCTTTTAAAAGTTTTTAAATAAGATAAAAAGAATTTATTATAAGAGTGTTGAGCATCTTCATCCGTTAAGTCAAAAGAATATGCATCTTTCATGTAAAATTCACGACACCTCATTACACCAAATCTTGGTCTTAATTCGTCTCTAAATTTCCATTGAATATGGTACATCAATTGAGGAAGGGATTTATATGACTTGATACTAGATCTAAATATTTCAGTTATTAATTCCTCATTTGTGGGTCCATATAATAATTCTCTGTTTTGTCTATCTTTAATTCTTAGCATCTCTTCACCGTAATCCTCGTATCTACCACTCTCTTTCCATATTTCACTAGACTGAATAGTTGGCATTAATATTTCTTGTGCTCCAATCCTATCTTGCTCTTCTCTAACTATTTGTTCAATTTTCTTCATGACTTTAAATCCTAATGGTAACCATGAGTAAATTCCAGCTGATGACTGTTTAATCATCCCAGTTCTTAACATTAATTGATGAGATTTAATTTTTGCCTCAGATGGGTTGTTTTTAAGGATAGGGATTAAAGATTTTGAAAAATACATTCTTTTAAATTCTTACTAGATTTATATTGGTTATTGGTCTTTTGCCAGTCTTTTCCTTAGTAAATTTTCTACAAGATACTTTTAAAACATCTTTAAAATTTTCATCTTGTTTTCTGTTATTTAATGAAAATGATTTAGCTATTTTATCAATTTCATCTTTTATAGAAATTTTAAATTCCTCAGCATTTAAAATCGGTATTCCCAAAAAATTAACTATTGGCGTGTTATGAATATTTCCTTGTGTTGTTATAATAACAGTAATATCTAAATGTCCATTCTGTGAAATATTTCTTCTCTCTTTAATAGATTTAGACTCCTCTTCCACCCCAATATTTCCATCTAAAAAAATTTTTCCATAAGGCGCTTTGTCAAAAACTTCTGGAGAATCTCCAGGAAATATTCTTACAATATCTCCATTTTCTACCTTAATAGGATGGGGAACATTTAACTTTTTTGCAAAATCAATATGCTCTAACATATGTCTTTGTTCACCATGAACTGGTATAATGGAATTTGGTTGAATCCATTCATACATATCTTTTAAATCGTCTCTATTCGGGTGACCCGATACATGAACAAAATCTGTCTCCTCTGAAATAACATTTATACCTTCTCTGACTAATTGGTTGTGAAGTTTATAAAGTTTTTTCTCATTTCCAGGAATTATTTTTGATGAAAAAATTACAGTATCTCCTGCTTCGACAAATACATCTGGATGTATATAATTTGATATTCTGTTCATAGCTCCCATGGGTTCACCTTGACTACCCGTGCATAAATAGATTATTTTTTCACTTGAAATATTTTTAGTATCACGTGGATCAATTGGTTCAATAACATCACTTAAGTATCCACATTGTTTTGCTGCCTTATAAATTCTGTGCATAGATCTTCCTACAAGAGAAATATTTCTTCCAGTTTTTTCTGCACAGTAAAAAATTGTTTCCATTCTAGCAACATTTGATGCGAAAGATGTAACTATCACTCTTTTTTTTTGCTTTTCTATAATCTTTAACATACTATCTCTTACATCTTTTTCTGAGCCCGACCTCCCAACACTTAAAACATTTGTAGAGTCGCATATCATCGTCAAAACACCTTCTTTTCCGATTTCGATTAATCTTTTTGAATTCATGTTATTTCCAACTAAAGGGTTTGGGTCACACTTCCAATCCCCTGTATGAAGAATACTTCCTGCTGGAGTTTCTATTCTAAGTCCATTAGGTTCAACAATAGAATGAGTCATTGTAATAAACTCAATTTTAAATGGTTTTAAATTAATCGTGGAACCTAACTGCACAATTTGTAAATAAGATGTGATATCAATCTTTTTTTCTCTAAATTTTTCAGTAACGAGTGCAGCTGTAAAAGGTGTAGCATAAATCTTACATTTAAATTTTGGCCAAACATGTGTTATCGCGCCTATGTGATCTTCATGGGCATGTGTTAGAATAATTCCTAAAAAGTTATCCTTTTTATCCTCTGCATATCCAGGATCTGGATATATCAAGTCCACACCTGGGATTGAGTCATCTGCAAAAGTAACACCCACATCTACCATTATCCATTTATGATCATCTTCTTGACCATATCCAAACAAATTCATGTTCATGCCAATTTCACCAGCGCCACCTAATGGGCAATAAAGAAGTTCATCTTTCATCTAATTCAATAACCTCACTAATTTTATTATACCGTTAATAGTAATATCTTTATTTAAATTAATCTTATAATCAAAAGAATTTTTGAATATATGAGCCAAACCACCAGTAACTATTATTTTAAAATTTATTTTTGATTCTCTTTTAATTAAAAAAATGATTTTGTTAATAAGTCCAATATAGCCCCAATAAAATCCAGAGATTACCGAATTATTAGTATTTTTACCAAGTATTTTTTTAATTTTTTTTAACTTAATATTAGGTATTAACGAAGCTTTGCTAGATAAGTTATTTAAAGATGTTTGAACACCTGGTGCTATAACCCCGCCAATGTAGTTGTTAGACTTTACCACATCGAAAGTAGTAGCTGTGCCAAAATCTATAATTATATAGTTTTTATATTTTTTAAAAACACTGATTGCATTTGCCAGTCTATCTGAACCTATTTGTTTTTTATTTACTTTTATATTTATTATTTTATTTAGATTTAATTCTTTAATTTCAAAAGAATTTTTTTTTGTTTTAATTTTAAAAAATTTTTTAATAACTTTGTATTTATTGGGAACAACACTTGAAAATAGCAACTTTTCAACATTTTTAAAATTTTTTTTTATCAATAAAGTTTTTTGCGTTAGATATTTAATTGAAAGCTTTTGGGTATTTAACGTAATTTTTTTAATCTTTTTATAACGGTTGTTTAGTAAACAAATTTTTGTTTCTGTATTTCCTATGTCACCTACTAAGAACATTGTTGAAGATTTATTATATTGTTTTCAAAAATTTTTTTTATTTTAAAAAAAATCTTATATTTTGACACGCTTCTATTTAAATATTTATTCAAGTATGTAGTTTGATATTTATTTATTTTAGGACTTTCTACAATATTAATGCCTATGCCAACAATAATAAAATATTTATTATTATATGTTATTATCTCCTGTAAAATACCACATATCTTCTTACTGTTAATAAGAATATCATTTGGATATTTTATAGAAATGTTTTTTTTTATAACAGTTTTTAATGTTTTGAATATTAATAAACAGTTTTTTTGGGTAATTTTTTTTAAATTATAATTTGAATTTACTTTGTAAAAAATTGTTGTGAATAAATTTCCTTTTAAAGAAATCCATTTATTACCAAATCTGCCTCTACCTTTTTTTTGCTCATTTGTAATTATGATTCCTTGCTCAATACCACTTCTTATTTTTCTTATAGCAACATCATTTGTGCTCATAACTTTTTTATAAGTAAATTTTAATAGCTTCATTACAAAATTACTATTTTAGAGATTAGTGCTTGTAAAGGACTTGGATAAATAAAATAAATTAAAATTATCACCGTAGAAACTAATAAAGAAATCTTAAGTCCAATATCATGATTAATATCGAATTTTTCTGTTTGACTATCAAAGTAAATAGTTTTTATTACTCTTAAGTAATAAAAGGCTGCAACAACCGTTGAAAGCAATCCAACTATAGCTAAAAAATACATTTCTTCTTTTATAACTGCTAAGAAAATATAAAATTTTGCAAAAAAACCCGCTAATGGTGGTATTCCAGCTAATGAAAACAATGAAATTAATAAACATAAAGCTAAAATTGGATGATTTTTCGATAAACCGGATAAATCACTTAAATCTTCATAGTATATATCATTTCTTTTCAACATAAATAAACAACTAAAAAAAGCTAAGTTCATTAATAAATATATAGAAATATATATAATTGAACTTTGAATTCCCTCATTAGTACCTACTGCTAGTCCAGCTAATGCAAAGCCCATATGACTTATAGAACTATATGCCATTAGACGTTTTAAATTTTTTTGTCCTATAGCTGCGACCGCCCCAAAGACCATTGAGGCAATGGATACAAAAATAATTATAGTTTGCCATTGATCTATAAGATTAATAAATGGAACATATAAAAATCTTATAAATACTGATAAGGCAGCTATCTTAGGAAGAATAGCAAAAAATATTGTAACAGATGTTGGGGAACCTTGATAAACATCTGGTGCCCACATGTGAAAAGGAACCGCCGAAATTTTAAATGCTAAACCAACCAGTATAAATACTATTCCTAATGTTAGACCATACTGTACCTCAGAAATATTGTTTGATATTTGATCAAAATTTGTGGATCCTGAAAAACCATAAATTAAAGAACATCCATACAAAAGTAATCCAGATGATAAAGCGCTCAAAACAAAATACTTTAACCCAGATTCTGAAGAAAGCTGATCGTTCCTTTTAAAAGAGGCTAAAACATATAATGCAAGAGATTGTAATTCTAAACCTAAATAAAATACTATTAAATCGTTAGAACTAATCATAATAAACATACCCAAAATTGAACTTAACAACAAAATTGGATACTCGATTTTGAAAATTTTATTAATTTTTAAATATTTAGATGAAGAAAGCATAACAAATATTCCAGAAACTATAATAAGAACTTTCATAAAATTTGATAAGTGATCAACCTTGTATGCTCCATTAAAAAGGTAAAAATTATTAAAACTAAATAAATTTAAATTTATCAAAAGAGACAGGAACAAAGTAAAAATTGATAAATTGTATACAATGCTTGAACTATTATTCTTAAATACGCCTAGAATTAACAATGACATTAATGACAAAGAAATAAATATTTCAGATGTAATTAAGTTTATATTTTCCATTAATTTTTACCCGCAAAATAGATGTCTAAATTTGCATTATATGTCTGAATTAAACTGTTTATAGAAACATCTATTGTATTAAAAATTGGCTCTGGGTAGAAACCATAAAATATAGATGGTATTGCAAGTGTCCACAAAATTATTTTTTCAGACTTATTAAGGTCAACAATATTTTTTAAATCAGCATTAACAATTTTTCCAAAAACTACTCTTCGATATAGCCAAAGCATATATGCGGCGCTTAATATTACGCCAATACTTGCAAAAATGGCAACTATGAAACTCTTTTTAAATGCACCCAATAAAATCAAAAATTCTCCTACAAATCCTGTTGTACCGGGAAGACCTACGGCACCTAATGTAAATATCATAAATAAAATTGCGTATTTAGGCATAACTGAAACCAAACCACCATAATCTTTTATTTGTCGGGTATGTCTTCGATCATAAATAACTCCAACACATAAAAATAAAGCTGCAGATATCAATCCATGACTGATCATTTGTATTATACTTCCTTCGATACCTTGTTGTGTCATTGTAAATATTCCAAGAGTAACAAAACCCATATGTGCTACTGAAGAATATGCAATTAGCTTTTTCATATCGTCCTGCATTAAAGCAACTAATGAGGTATAAATTATTGCAATAATACTTAAGACGTAAACTAGTGGTACAAAATATTCTGAGGCAACAGGAAATAATCCAATAGAAAATCTAATAAAACCATAGCCTGCCATCTTAAGCAAAATAGCTGCTAACAGCACTGAGCCTGCAGTGGGTGCTTCGACATGTGCATCTGGCAACCATGTGTGTACAGGCCACATAGGGGTTTTAACTGCGAACGAACTAAAAAATGCTAACCATAACAAATTTTGATATTTTTGATCAATTCCTATTTTATAAAGTTCTTGAACGTCAGTCGTGCCTGCTATCCAATATATGGATATTATAGCAACTAACATTAATACAGAACCGAGCAATGTATAGAGAAAAAATTTAAATGCGGAATAGACTCTTCTTTCACCGCCCCATATACCAATTATAAGAAACATGGGAATTAAACCACCTTCAAAAAAAAGATAAAAAACAACTAGGTCAAGTGAACAAAAAACACCAATCATTAGTGATTCCATTATCAAAATAGCTATTAAAAAATCTTTTAGTCTATATTTGATTGTAGAAATTACAGAAATTACACATAGAGGAGTAATAAAAGCAGTTAGCACTACAAACAGAATAGAAATTCCATCAATTCCTACTTTATAATTAATAAGTCCTGATATCCATTCTCTATCTTCAATAAATTGAAAATCAGAGATGGTTTTATCAAAAATATACCACAGATATAATGCCAGCAAAAAGTTAGAGAAGGTTATAAAGATTGAAACATACTTAATTGTTCTATTTTTTTCACTAGACTTATTAAAAAATATAAAAAATGATCCAATTAAAGGAAGCAAAATTAAAGAGGATAAAATTGGAAAATTCATTAATTAATTATTAAAATTGTTAAAAATACAGAAAATCCCAATAGCATTATAAAGGCGTATTGGTATATAAAACCAGATTGAAATTTGACAGCTTTGTTTGAGATTTTTTTAATTAATAAAGATATTCCGTCTGGTCCAAATTTATCAATTATCGAACCATCAATCTTTTTCCAAAAAAACAAACCAATTTTTTTTGATTGCTGAACAAAAATAAAGTCATAAAGTTCATCAAAATACCATTTGTTTTTAAAAAAATTATAAAGTGGCTTATTAGCTTCAGCTATTAAAGATGGTATTTTTGTTTTTTTTACAAATATATAAAAAGTAAATGGTATACTAAAAGTAACTATAATTGGAGTTGTTAGTAAAAACCATAATGGAGGATGCTCTGTACTGAGTGGATTTATCAAAAAAATTGACGATTTCCAAAACTTGTTAAAGCTGTCTGGTCCTATAAACAAATCTTTAAAAATTAATCCTATTAAAATTGATCCTAATGCCAAAATCATTAAAGGTATAATCATTACTGCAGGTGATTCATGTATTTCGTTAATTGAAACGTTTGGGTTATTATATTTTCCGTGAAATGTTTTAAAGATTAATCTCCATGAATATATTGAAGTTAGTAAAGCAGTAAATATTCCTACACTTGCTGCAATATAACTTAGATTTGTCCCCTTAAGATAAGCAAATTCAATAATAGCATCTTTTGAATAAAATCCTGAAAGTAAAGGAAAACCTGTTAATGCAAGTGTTCCAATTAGCATCAATACATACGTGTATGGAAGTTTTCTGTTCACTCCACCCATTAAATTTATATCTTGTTCATCTTTAAACGAATGTATTACAGAGCCTGCTCCTAAAAATAAAAGTGCTTTAAAAAAAGCATGAGTAAAAAGATGAAACATCGCCACATTATATGCACCTACTCCTGCTGCAAAAAACATATACCCTAATTGACTACATGTTGAATAAGCAATTATTTTTTTTATGTCGTTTTGGACTAATGCTATTGTTGCAGCAAATAAAGCTGTGGTCATACCAACGATCGTCACTAATGCTAAAGCTAAAGGTGAATACTCATAAATTGGAGAGCATCTGACAACAAGAAAAACTCCTGCTGTAACCATTGTTGCGGCATGAATTAATGCAGATACTGGTGTAGGTCCTTCCATTGCATCAGGTAACCAAGTATGTAAGAATAATTGTGCAGATTTACCCATTGCACCAATAAATAAAAGTACGCAAATAAGATTGATTGGATTTAGATTTATACCCACAAAATTGAGTTCGCTCTGACTTAGTGTAGATATTTGTTGAAAAACCTCATCATAATTAATTGTTCCGCACATATAAAAAATTAAGAATATGCCTAACGCTAATCCAAAATCACCTACCCTATTTACTAAAAATGCTTTAATAGCAGCAGCATTAGCAGTTTCACGTTTAAACCAAAATCCAATTAGAAAATATGAGCACAATCCAACTCCTTCCCATCCAAAAAATAATTGTAAAAAATTATCTGATGTAACTAAAGTTAACATTGAGAAAGTAAACAAGGATAAATAAGACATGAATCTTGGTTTATGAGGATCATGAGACATGTATCCAATAGAGTAAATATGAACTAGAGATGACACAAATGTAACCACTACAAGCATTACAGAGGATAATGCATCAATTTTGATAGACCAATTTACATTGAGTGCTCCCGAATTAATCCATTTGGCAACTATTAGGTTGCTTTCGTAATTATTTGTTAAAACATTATAAAAAATTAAAATTGAAAATATTGCCGAGATAGATACAAAAGCAGAGGTTAAAATTTGAGAGAATTTATTACCTATTAAATTTCCAAAAAAACCTGAAAAAAATGCACCTAATAAAGGTAAAAATATTACAATGTATTCCATCTTATCCTTTTAATTTGTCTATTTCCTCAACACGAATTGTTCCTGCATTTCTGAAATAAACAACTATTATGGCAAGTCCAATTGCAGCTTCGGCAGCAGCTACAGTCAAAATAAAAAGTGTAAATATTTGACCTGTAAGATCACCTAGAAAAACTGAAAAAGATACTAAATTTATATTTACAGCTAAAAGTATAAGTTCAATACTCATTAAAATAACAATAATATTTTTTCTATTTAAAAATATTCCAGCAACACCTATTGTAAAAATAATAGCGCTTAAGGTTAAATAGTGTCCCAAATTTATTTCAAACATCAATTTTTACCCCTTTATTTTTATCGACATTAACAATTTCAACTCCACTTATTTTTTCTCTTGAAATTTGTCTAACATAGCTTTGTCTTTTCAAGCCAACTCTTTTTTTATAAGTTAAAACAATTGCACCGATCATTGAGACCAATAATATCATGCCAGAAATTTGAAAAAGATGAATGTAGTCGGTATATAACACTGATCCAATTGAGTGAGTATTTGTAGTGCCTAACATAACCTCAGGTTTTAAATTAGAAAATATTTCAGGTTGAAGCTTCCAACCACCAATTACCACGATTAATTCAAAAAAAATGATTGTGCTAATTAAAAAACCAACAGGTATATGTGAGCTATTTTGCTCTTTACTTTTTTTACTCTGAAACCATTCATTTTCTTGTTGGGCAACATTCAACATCATCACAACAAATAAAAATAATACCGCTACCGCGCCAACATAAACAATTAACATGATCATGCCGAGAAATTCTGCACCACTCATAATAAATAGACATGAAATACTTACAAAATCTAATATTAAAAAGAAAACTGAATGAACTGTATTTCTGGATACAGTTACCATTATTGCTGAAACGATAGCAATTAATGCAAAAATATAGAAAAAAATTCCTTGAATCATCCGATCATCGATGAGCATTATCAGCTTTAATATTTGCAGCTAATATATTTTCCCATCTATCACCATTTTCTAAAAGTTTTTCTTTATTATAAAACAACTCTTCTCGAGTTTCTGTTGCAAATTCAAAATTTGGACCCTGAACAATTGCATCAACTGGGCATGACTCCTCACATAGACCACAATAAATACATTTTAACATATCAATATCATATCTTGTTGTTTTCCGACTTCCATCAGATCTCTCTTTAGACTCTATTGTAATTGCTTGCGCAGGACACACGGCTTCACAAAGTTTACATGCAATACATCTTTCCTCTCCATTTGGATATCGTCTTAACGCATGCTCACCTCTAGCCCTTGGACTGATTTTACCTTTTTCAAATGGATAATTAATTGTTTTTTTCTTTTTAAAAACCTCTTTAATCGCAACAGATAATCCAATTATAAACTCGGTCATAAAAATTGTTTTTAAAAATCTTTTTAATTTCATAATTAAACCTTTGGCAATAAATCAAAATATATTAAAAAACTCGAGGTCAAAACTACATATATTAAAGAAAAAGGTAAAAACATTTTCCAACCCAATTTCATTAATTGATCATATCTATATCTAGGAACTATTGCTTTAACCAGTGCAAATAAAATAAATAAAAACAACATTTTTATTATAAACCACATTACTGGAGGTATTAAATTTAACGGATACAAATCAATTGGTGATAGCCATCCACCTAAAAATAAAATAGACCCCAATGCACACATTAAGAGAATGTTGGCATACTCACCAAGCCAAAACATTGCATACATCATACCGGAATATTCTGTTTGATATCCAGCAACTAATTCAGCCTCAGCCTCTGGTAAATCAAATGGAGGTCTGTTCGTTTCAGCCAAAGCAGAAATAAAAAATATTACAAACATTGGGAACAAAGGTAGTATAAACCACATATCTTTTTGAGCTAAAACTATATCGGTTAAGTTAAGTGAACCAACACAAAGCAAAACATTTATAATTATCACTCCTATAGAAACCTCGTAGGAAACCATTTGCGCAGCAGATCGGATTGAGCCAAAAAAAGGATATTTTGAATTAGATGCCCATCCACCCATTATAATCCCGTATACACCCAAAGATGAAACTGCAAACAAATATAGTATACCAACATTTATATCTGCTAAAACCAAGTTCTCATCAAAAGGTATGACTGCCCAAGCAATTAATGCTAAGGTCATTGTCACAATAGGAGCAAGTATAAATATTATTTTGTTTGAAGTGGCCGGTATTATTATTTCTTTAAAAATATATTTTAACGCATCAGCAAGCGACTGTAGTAATCCAAATGGACCGACCACATTGGGGCCTCTTCTTTTTTGCACAAATGCCCAAACTCTTCTATCTAGCCATACTATCAAAGCAACTGCTGTAAGAACTGGCAAAACTAAAAAAATAATTTTATAAGTTTCTATTAACAGTGTTTCTAAATAAAATAATGACATTTACCCCTCAGTACCGGTCTTTTGAAAATCAATTTTCAAATTTCTGCACTCAGACATTGTCTTTGATGCCCTAGCAATTACATTAGAATAATAATAATCAATTGGTACAGTAATTACTTCCTCATCAAAAAATTTTCCTTTAACACTTTTTTCAAAAATATCTTTATTTTCTTTTAGGTTTAAATTTAAATAATTCAACATATTATCAATTAATTGGTCTTTGTTGTTAAATAGATTTCTATTTTCTAATGATTGTGAAATTTCATTTATTATAACCCACTCTTCTTTAGAATTACCTGTTGGATATGATGCTTTAAATGCTTTCTGCAGCTTTCCCTCTAAGTTAGTATAAAAACCATCTTGCTCCGTATAAGCCGGAGAAGGAAGTATAATGTCTGCACTTTCAGCACCTTTATCACCATGGCTTCCTATATAAATTACAAATTCATTATTTTTTTTAAATTTTATGTTGTCCTGACCAAATAAAAAGACAATTTCTAATTTATTATTATGTAATAAATCTAAAGTATGATTAAATTCTTCAGATTCTCCTACTATCTTCAAATCATATCCTCCAACATTGGCTGCATCTTTAGAAATAATATTTAAAGGATACCAATTTTCATCCATGGTACTTATATGATCATTTATAAATTTTTTACATTTATTTAATAAAAAATTTGCAGATTGTAGTAAGAAAAATGAGTAACCTAGAATAATTAAAGGTTTTTTTGCCTCTTTAAATTCATTGTAAATAGCACTTTGTTTTTCGAAAAATTTACTAACATCTTGCGTTGTATTACCAATAACTTTATATGGATATGTTAAATCACCTTGGTCACCTATAGAATAAATATTTGTTTTGTTGTTTAAATAAGTTTTTCTAATTCTTGCATTTAACATTGTGGCTTCATATCTTGGGTTTGTTCCAATCAATAAAATAAAGTCACTATCTTCAATTCCATTAATTTCAGAATTAAAAATATAATTAGATCTATTACTTAAATCTAAATATGTATAATCGTGTCTGGAGTCTAAATTTTTAGATTTCAAAACTTTACTAAAAAATTCTTTAGCAGAGTATTGTGTTTCCATATTTGCCAAATCGCCCGTAAAACCACCAATATTTAAAGGATCAGTGCCAATTATTTTTTCTTTTATTATTTCAAGAGCATTGCTCCAATCTGCCTTCTCGAAAACACCATTTTTTTTTATAAATGGGGTATCTAATCTTTGGCTTTTTAATCCATCACACGCATATCTTGTTTTGTCTGAAATCCACTCTTCATTTATATCATCATTAATCTTAGGCAATATCCTTTTTACCTCCCATCCATAAGTGTCAATTCTAATATTTGAACCTACTGCATCCATTACATCTATACTTTCTGTTTTCTTAAGCTCCCAGGGTCTTGCCTCAAATACATAAGGTTTTGATGTTAGTGCTCCTACAGGACATAGATCTATTACATTAGCGGACAGTTCAGATTGCATTGATTTTTCTAAATAAGTTGTAATTTGCATATCTTCCCCTCTACCAATTGCACCTAATTCAGGTACCCCTGCAACTTCTGTTGCAAATCTAATACATCTTGTGCAATGAATACACCTAGTCATTTGAGTTTTAATAAGTGGACCCATATATTTTTCAGGCACATGTCTTTTATTTTCTTTAAACCTAGATTTATCAATTCCATAAAACATCGATTGATCTTGTAAATCACATTCACCACCTTGGTCACAGACAGGACAGTCTAATGGATGATTTGCTAATAAAAATTCCATTACACCTTTTCTAGCTTTCTCAACCTTTTCAGTATTAGTTCTTATTATCATACCCTCAGAAGCAGGCATTGCACATGAAGCTACTGGCTTTGGAGATTTTTCCATCTCAACTAAACACATCCTACAATTTCCAGCTATTGACAGTTTTTCATGGTAACAAAATCTTGGTATTTCAACTCCAGCTTTTTCGCAGGCCTGAAGAACTGTTAAACCATCTTCAATTTCGATATTTTTATCATTTATTTTTAATTTAATCATTATTTATCAAGCAAATGTTGGTCCACTAAATATGGAATATTTCTGTCCTTCTTAACTAAAGGATTAAAATTATTTCTTTCTTCAATCTCTTTTTTAAAATGTCTGATTAAACCTTGTACCGGCCAAGACGATCCTTCACCAAAGGCACATATAGTGTGTCCTTCAATTTGTTTTGTTACATCCATTAACATATTTACCTCGTCTTTAGATGCTTCACCTTTGGCCATTCTTTCTAACATTCTCCACATCCAGCCAGAACCTTCTCTACAAGGTGTACATTGACCACAGCTTTCATGTTTATAAAACCTAGCTATTCGTGCCATGCATTTTATAATGTCTTGGTCTTTATTAATAACAACAATTCCAGCTGTTCCTAATCCACTTTTTTCTTTAACTAACGAGTCAAAGTCCATTGTAATTGTATCACAAATATCTTTGGGTAATAAAGGCATCGAAGATCCACCTGGTATAACTGCTTTTAAATTATCCCAACCACCGACAACTCCACCAGCATGTTTTTCAATTAATGTTTTAAGAGGCACTCCCATTTCCTCTTCAACATTACATGGTTTATTAACATTTCCTGAAATACAGAAAATTTTAGTACCTGTATTTTTTGCTTTTCCAAGTGAAGAGAACCATTTTCCACCTCTTCTTAATATAGTTGGAATTACAGCAATAGTTTCAACATTATTAATAATTGTTGGACAACCATACAACCCTACCAAAGCTGGAAAAGGTGGTTTCAATCTTGGTTGACCTTTTTTGCCCTCTAGACTTTCTAATAATGCTGTTTCCTCTCCACATATATAAGCTCCAGCTCCATAATGAATATAAATATTTAAATCCCAACCACTATTAGAGGCATTCTTTCCAATTAAATTTTTTTCATAAGCTTCATCAATTGCTTTTTGTAATCTTTGACCTTCAAAATAATATTCACCTCTAATATAAATGTAACAAGTGTGTGCGTTTACTGCATAAGATGCTAATAAACATCCTTCGATTAATTTATGGGGCTCAAATCTTAATATGTCTCTATCTTTACATGTTCCAGGTTCAGACTCATCTGCATTTATTACAAGATAATGAGGTCTGGAACCCACTTCTTTAGGTGCAAATGACCACTTTAAACCCGTAGGAAAACCAGCGCCACCTCTTCCTCTTAATTCTGATAACTTAACTTCATCTATTATCCAATCTCTACCTTTAGATATTAAATCTTTAGTATTTGACCAATCATTCCTTTTTACGGCTCCGTCAATTCCTGAATCCCCATCATTATATAAATTCTGAAATATTCTATCTTTATCTTGAAGCATTTTTTAAATCCATTAAAGTTTTTCTATTATTCTCAGGCTCTGAATTAACTCTTCCTCTATATGAGCCGGGTTCAATATTTTCATCATTGAACATTTTGTCAAAAATTTTAGATGTTTTTTCTTTATCAAGATCTTCAAAATAATCTTCGTTGATTTGCATCATAGGAGCATTTACACAAGCACCCAAGCATTCAACTTCGACCCATGAGCACTTACCATCATTTGATAGTGTGTTTTGATTTTTCGATATTTTTTCTTTACAGGCTTCAACTAGTTTATATGCGCCTCTAATCATACATGGCGTAGTAGTACATACCTGTACAAAATATTTACCAACTGGTGATAGATTATACATGGAGTAAAATGTAGCTACCTCATATACTTTTATGTAAGGGATATTTAGCAACTTAGCTATATATTTCATGGCCACTAATGGTATCCAATTATTATTTTGTCTTTGTGCCAAATATAAAAAAGACATAACAGCACTTTGTTGTTTACCACTAGGATAATTTTTAATTATATCATTAGCAATTTTTAAATTTTCCTCATTAAATTCAAAACTGTCTGGTTGCTCTTTAGAAACTTTTTTTATACTCATCTATCTACCTCTCCAAACACAATATCCATAGAACCTAAAACAGCAGGAACATCAGCTAGCATATGGCCTTTAATTAAATAATCCATCGCTTGCAGGTGTGAAAAACCTGGTGCTCTTATTTTGCACTTATAAGGTTTGCTTGAACCGTCAGAAATTAAATATACACCAAATTCCCCTTTAGGTGCCTCTACAGCTGTATATATTTCATCTTTATCTACTCTATATCCCTCTGTGAAAAGTTTGAAATGATGAATTAACGCTTCCATGGATTCTTTAATATCTTTTTTAGATGGTGGAGATATTTTTCCATCATTTGTTTTTACTGGACCTTTGGGCATTTGTTCCAAACATTGATTAATAATTTTTACACATTCTCTCATTTCTTCAATTCTACAAAGATAACGATCATAGCAATCACCATTTTTTCCAACTGGTATGTTAAATTCGAAATTATTATAACAATCGTATGGTTGTGATTTTCTTAAATCCCACGGTACACCTGAGCCTCTTAACATAACTCCCGAGAAGGAGTAATCTAGAGCATCTTGCTTAGATACTATGCCTATATCTACATTTCTTTGCTTAAAAATTCTGTTATCTGTTAGTAAGGTTTCTAAATCATCAATTATTTTTGGAAATGAATTACAAAACTCTGAAATTTCATTATCAAGACCAATTGGTAAATCTTTATGAACACCTCCCGCTCTAAAATAGTTAGCGTGCAATCTTGAACCAGACACTTTTTCATAAAATCCCATTAATTTTTCTCTTTCCTCAAAACCCCAAAGTGTTGGAGTCAGCGCTCCAACATCCATTGCTTGTGTTGTAATATTTAAGAGATGACTTAATATTCTACCTATCTCACAAAACATAACTCTAATATATTGGGCTCTAATAGGCACATTAATTTTTAAAATTTTTTCTATTGCAAGTGCGAATGCATGCTCTTGATTCATTGGGGCTACATAATCAAGTCTATCAAAATATGGAACAGCTTGTGTGTATGTTTTGTGCTCAATAAGTTTTTCTGTTCCTCTATGTAATAATCCTATATGAGGATCGGCTTTCTCTACTACCTCACCGTCAAGCTCGAGGATTAATCTTAAAACACCATGTGCAGCTGGATGCTGTGGACCAAAATTTAAATTCATAGTTTTAGTTTCTTTAGGCATTATTTCTTTGTTATGTCTTTAATATATTTTGTCCCCTCCCAAGGGCTCTCATAATCAAAATTTCTATAATTCTGTTCTAATTTTACTGGTTCGTAGATAACTTTTTTATCTTCCTCATTGTATCTAACTTCATTGTGACCAGTAAGCGGAAAATCTTTTCGAAGTGGGTGCCCAGAAAAATTATAATCAGTTAATATTCTTCTTAAATCGGGATGGTCTTTGTAGTGTATTCCATACATATCAAAAACTTCTCTTTCCATCCAGTTAGAAGATGGAAAAATAGAAGTTATAGACTTAACTTGGTAATTTTCTTTAATTTCAAATTCAATATTTAGTCTTAAATTATTTTCATGGCTTAATAAGAAGTAAATTAATTTGAACCTTGTGTCTCTTTCAGGATAATCTACAGCTGTTATGTCAATTAATTGTCTAAATTTAGTTCTCGTATCATTTTTTAAAAATAAAATAACAGAATGTAAATCTTCCTCATCTATTTTTAATTTTAATTCGTCGTGATTAATTGATGATGAATTAATTTTAGTTGTAAGTTCTGAGTTTATTAATTTTTCTAAACTTTCAAGATTCATTTTATTATCTTTCTAGAGATCCTTTATTCCTTATTTTTTTTTGAAGTTGCATTATTCCATACAATAAAGCCTCCGCAGAGGGAGGGCATCCAGGCACATAAATATCTACAGGAACAATCCTATCGCATCCTCTAACTACAGAGTAAGAATAGTGATAATAACCCCCTCCATTAGCGCAGCTACCCATTGAGATAACATATCTTGGTTCTGGCATCTGATCATAAACTTTTCTTAATGCAGGAGCCATTTTGTTTGTTAGAGTTCCTGCAACAATCATTACATCAGATTGTCTCGGACTAGCCCTAGGAGCTGCACCAAATCTTTCAAGATCATATCTTGGCATTGACGTTTGCATCATTTCAACTGCACAACATGCAAGACCAAATGTCATCCAATGTAACGAGCCTGTTCTTGCCCAATTTACCAAGTTATCCATTGATGTTGTAATAAATCCATTATCGCTAAAGTCTTTAGCTAAATCTTTAAATTCATCTGGTATTTTGTCTATTTTATTTAAATTATCCATTTTTTTATTCCCAATCTAAAGCACCTTTCTTCCATTCATAAATGAAACCAATAGTTAATATCGCTAAAAATATCATCATTGAAACAAAACCAAATATTCCAATCTTTCCTAAAGAGATTGCCCAAGGAAATAAAAATGCAATTTCTAGATCAAATATAATAAATAATATTGCTACTAAATAAAATCTCACATCAAATTCCATTCTGGAGTCGTTAAAAGGTTCGAAACCACATTCGTAAGGTGATAATTTTTCGGGATCAGGATTTTTTGGAGATAACATAAAGTTCAAAGTTATAAATCCAATACTTAATAGTAATGCTATCACTAAAAATAAGATAATCGAAAAGTAATCCTGTAAAAATGTTTCACCAATCATAATAATTAAAGTTTAATTTTTAAAATATTTAAATAAGAAAATTCTGAAAAGATTCTTACTATATTCTATTCTGCTGTTATATAAAGAGTAATTAATCATCATAAACACTAGTATTTTTTATATGTATATTTGTCTTAAATAACAGTGAAATTTAGTCACGTCCTTTGAGGCTAATTTATTACCTAATTTTAACTTTTGAGAATAATTATCAAATAATTGTGGCGGGAGTGACGGGACTCGAACCCGCGGCCTCCTGCGTGACAGGCAGGCGCTCTAACCAAACTGAGCTACACCCCCAATTACTTTTGGTGGGCAGTAAAGGACTCGAACCTTTGACCCCCTCGGTGTAAACGAGATGCTCTACCAACTGAGCTAACCGCCCAAAAATAATTTTTTATCTTTTACAGCAACAAATTATTAAAGTAAATTATAATTATCTTTAGTTTGTAAGGACTTTTTCAGTTTTGTTCTCTGATTTAGAAATATTATCCACTTCGACCCACTCTACTCTTTTTAGTTCTTTGGTAAGTGCAATTTTTAATACATCATCAACAACTTTTACTGGAGTAATTTTTATATCTTCTTTAACTTTTTTTGGTATATCAACTAAATCCTTTTCATTATCTTTAGGTATTAGAACATGGTTAATCCCTGCTCTATGTGCTGCTAGAAGTTTTTCTTTCAATCCTCCTATTTGAAGAACTTGACCTGTAATTGTAACCTCACCTGTCATAGCTATTTGTCTATTTACAGGAATATCAGTAATTGATGACACAATAGATGTAACCATTGCTATACCTGCAGATGGTCCATCTTTTGGTGTTGCACCTTCAGGTACATGAATATGAAAATCTTTCTTTTCAAAAATCGGAGGTATTACACCGAAATCTAAACTCTTAGATCTCACAAAAGATTTTGCAGCTTTTACTGACTCTTGCATTACATCACCAAGTTTTCCTGTAATTTGCATTCTACCTTTACCAGGCATATTAACTGTTTCTATTTTAAGAATTTCACCACCGAATTCTGTCCAAGCTAATCCTGTAACAACACCTACTCTATCCTCTTCATCTTTTTCCCCGTACTTAAATTTCTTAACTCCAAGATAATCGGACACATTATTTTCATTCACCTCAACTTTGTCTGTTTCATTGTTTACTACTTTTTTAACAGCTTTCCTTGTTATTTTTGATATTTCTCTCTCTAAATTTCTAACTCCAGACTCCCGAGTATAAGATCTTATGATTTCTTTAATAGTGCCCTCTTTAATATCTAATTCCCCATCCTTAACACCATTTTCTTTAATTTGTTTTGGTAATAAAAATCTGTTAGATATATTAACCTTTTCGTCTTCAGTGTATCCTGGAATTCTTATAACCTCCATACGATCTAACAAAGGAGGTAAAATATTTAAAGTATTAGCAGTTGTCACAAACATTACATCTGATAAGTCATAATCAACTTCTAAATAGTGATCATTAAAGGATGTGTTCTGCTCTGGGTCTAAAGCCTCTAGTAAAGCAGAAGAAGGGTCACCTCTGTAATCATTTCCAACTTTATCTATCTCATCTAAAAGAATTAATGGATTTTTTGTTCCAGCTTTTTTCATCATTTGGATAATTTTACCTGGCAGGGATCCAATATAAGTTCTTCGATGACCTCTTATTTCAGCTTCATCTCTAACACCGCCTAATGACATTCTAACAAATTGTCTATTTGTAGATTTGGCGATAGATTTACCTAAAGAGGTTTTTCCAACACCGGGCGGACCAACTAAACAAAGTATAGGTCCTTTTATTTTATCCATTCTTTTTTGAACAGCTAAAAACTCTATAATTCTTTCTTTAACTTTTTCTAAACCAAAGTGATCTTGATCAAGAATTTTTAACGCATTATTTAGGTCGATATTTACTTTATCTTTTTTAAACCAAGGTAAATCTATCATCCAATCTAAATAATTTCTTACTACAGTTGCCTCTGCTGACATAGGACTCATGTTCTTGAGCTTTTTTAACTCAGACATGCATTTTTTTTGGACTTCTTTAGGCATTTTTGACTTTAATATTGCTTTGTGTAAATTTGATGTTTCATCTTTTCCATCTTCAATTTCACCTAATTCTTTTTGAATTGCCTTTAATTGTTCATTCAAATAATACTCTCTTTGGGTTTTTTCCATTTGAGTTTTAACTCTACCTCTAATTCTTTTTTCTACTCCAATAATACTTGCCTCAT
The DNA here is from genome assembly GCA_902596325.1 of uncultured Pelagibacteraceae bacterium. Lineage (GTDB taxonomy): Bacteria > Pseudomonadota > Alphaproteobacteria > Pelagibacterales > Pelagibacteraceae > Pelagibacter. The sequence continues at coordinate 26,050 of CACJTN010000003.1, read as the reverse complement.
TTTCCATTATTTTAATAATTGCCTCTAATCTTTTTTTAACATCTAAAATTTCAAATATTTGTTGTTTCTCTGGAATGCTAGAATTTAAATGAGATGCAATATTGTCAGCAATTTTAGAAGGATCTTTTAATTGCTTTATGTTTTCAATAACATCGGATGAAATTTTTTTATTAACATTTGTCAATTTTTCTAATCTTTTAATTGCCGTCATAGAAAGTGGAAGTAAATCCTCAGTAGGTTCTATTTGATCTTTTAAATACTCAAAAGTACAAGATATATATTTTTCTTCGTCATTAAAATCTAATATCTTAAGTCTTTTAGTACCCTCTACTAAGACTTTAACAGTTCCATCGGGTAGTTTTAGTAATTGTAAAATATTACTTTCGCAGCCATAAGTATATATGTCGTTTTTTTTAGGATCATCAATCTCGGAGTTTTTTTGTGTAACCAAAATAATTTTTTTTTGCCCTTTCATAACTTCATTTAAAGCAGTTATGGATTTATCTCTTCCAACAAATAAAGGTATAACCATATTTGGAAAGACAACTATATCTCTTAAAGGTAGTAGTGGTAATTTAACTTTTGGTTCCATGATATAAATATGGCTATTATAAAAAATTTTGCAATAGCAAACTGCAACTTATTATAAAATTAATTATGCTGCAGAAGTTTTATCTGTTTTTGATTTGTTCTTAGAGTGGACAATAATTGGCTGAGAGTGTCCTTTAACCGCACCTGTATCGACTACTACTTCTTCAATATTATTTTGTCCAGGTAGTTCATACATAGTCTTTAATAAAAGATTCTCAAGTATTGATCTTAAACCTCTCGCCCCGGTCTTTTTATTGATAGCTTTTTTTGCAATTTCCTTAATTGCGTTATCCTTAAAATTTAATTTTACTCCCTCCAACTTAAACAACTCTTGATATTGTTTTGTTAGGGAGTTTTTAGGTTCTAACAAAATTTTTACTAAAGATTTTTCATCTAAATCCTCTAGCGTAGCAGTAATTGGTAACCTTCCGATAAATTCTGGTATTAAACCATATTTTAATAAATCTTCTGGTTCTAAATTTTTCATCCATTCCCCTGTCTTTTTATCATCTAATGATTTTACTTCTGCTTCAAAACCAATTGACGATCCTTTGTCTCTTTGGGATATAATTTTATCTAAACCTGCAAAAGCACCTCCACAAATAAATAATATATTAGTAGTATCTACTTGCAAAAATTCTTGTTGAGGATGTTTTCTTCCACCTTGAGGAGGTACACTTGCAACTGTTCCTTCCATAATTTTTAATAAAGCTTGTTGGACACCTTCACCTGAAACATCTCTTGTTATAGAAGGGTTTTCAGATTTTCTACTAATCTTATCTACTTCATCAATATAAACTATTCCTCTTTGTGCTTTTTCAACATTATAATCTGCGGCTTGAAGAAGTTTTAAAATTATGTTTTCAACATCTTCACCAACATAACCTGCTTCAGTTAAAGTCGTTGCATCAGCCATTGTAAACGGAACGTCAAGAATTCTTGCTAAAGTTTGTGCAAGTAAAGTTTTACCACATCCTGTAGGACCTACTAATAAGATATTTGATTTTGCTAATTCAACAGTTTTGCTTGTTTTATTTTCATAATTTAATCTTTTGTAATGATTGTGAACAGCAACAGATAATACTTTTTTTGCATGATCTTGACCAATTACATAGTCATCTAAAATTTTACAAATATCTTTTGGGGAAGGTAAACCATCTTGATGTTTTACAAATGTATCCTTGCTTTCTTCTTTTATGATATCCATGCATAGCTCAACGCACTCATCACAAATAAATACTGTAGGACCAGCAATCAATTTTCTGACTTCGTGTTGGCTTTTTCCGCAAAATGAACAGTAAAGAATATTTTTGTTATTTGTACTCATAAATTTTTAAATCGAATCAATATAAGTACTTTAATACAGATGAACTGAACTAATCAAGTTTATGATTAAACTAACTCTATATATTGTTAGCTATTCTCTTTTATCCACAACTTTATCTATAAGACCAAAATCTTTTGCCACATCTGGTGTCATAAAATTATCTCTCTCAAGAGCCGATTTAATATCTTCAACACTTTTTCCAGTATGCTTTGAATAGATTTCATTTAATCTTTTTTTTAAAGAAAGGACTTCATTTGCATGTATTTCAATGTCTGTAGCTTGACCCTGAAAACCTGCTGAAGGTTGGTGCACCATGATTCTAGAATTTGGTAACGAAAATCTTTTTCCTTTTGTTCCAGCTGCTAAAAGAAAAGATCCCATACTAGCTGCTTGACCAATACATAAAGTTGATATTTCAGGTTTTATATATTGCATAGTATCGTATATTCCAAGACCTGCTGTTACTAATCCTCCTGGACTGTTAATGTACATAAAAATATCTTTCTTAGGATTTTCAGATTCTAAAAATAACATTTGTGCTGTAACTAAAGACGCTACGCTATCATTGATTGGACCAACTACAAAAACTATTCTTTCTTTGAGTAATCTTGAAAAAATATCATAAGCTCTTTCACCCCTGCTAGATTGTTCAACAACCATGGGTATCAAGTTTGACATTTTATCTTCTAATTTATCTGACATAATTTGATTCGAACTACTTATACAACTTGTGATTACTTTTTGCTAACTTTTTTTGGTAATTTTTTTTTTTTTAAATCTGAGGCTGGTTTTTTCTTTGAAACTTCTGATTTTTTCGTTTTAATTATTTTCTTGTTTTTTTCTTTAATCACTTCATCTTTATCTTTATTTTTAATTTCATCAGCATCAGGATTAGGAGAATACTTAGCTTGATCTTTCAGGCTCTTTTCATTTTCGTCTTTTAGTATCTTTTCAGCCTCTTCTTTTGTAACCTCTTTAACGACTGATTTTCCATTTTTTTTTATTTCTTCGATAATTTTTTCTTCATAAATAGATCCCCTAAGACTATTAAGGGCAGCTGGATTTTTTTGATAATAGTCTTGAACAATCTTTTCTTGACCAGGCATCATTCCCATCTGTTTTCTTAACTCATTATTAATTTCATCATTGCTTACTTGTACCTTTTTTTCTTCTCCGAATGCATTAAGTAGCAGACCAGTTTTAATTCTTTTCTCTGCTTCAGCTTTAAGAGATTTTTCTTTTTTACTAATGTCTTCTTTTCCCATTCCCTGGGATAATATTTTCATCTCTTCCTCAATTAGATTGCCTGGTATTTGATCTATTTTAAACTTTTCAATTTGTTCCAAAATTTTCTTCTTTGTGATAATTTTTAAAGAATTTTTAAATTCATCATTAATTTGTTTGGTAATTAATTCTTTAAGATTATTTAAATCTTTTGCACCGAGATTTTTTGCAAATTCATCATCTATCTTAGTTTCTGTTGGCTCTTTTACATTTAATATTTTACAATTAAATATAGCATCTTTATTTATTAATTCTTTGACATTAAAGTTTTCAGGAAGTTTTACATTAACTTTTTTATCCTCATTTTTTTTGGTACCAATTAATTGTTCATCAAAACCTTTTATGAATAAATCTTTGCCTAAAACTAGTTGTGTATTTTTTCCTGAGCTCCCTTTAAAGTCTTTCCCATCGACTGTTGCCTCGTAATCAAAATTTACTAGATCTCCTTTTTTGGCTTTATATTCATTGCTTGCATCTTTAAAATTTTGTTGAGTTTTAGCTATTTGTTCAATTCTTTTGTCAGTCTCTTTTTTATCTATTTTTACTGAGTAATCTTCAAATTTCAAACTTTCGAAAGGTTTTATATCAATTTTAGGAAGTTCTGTTACTGATATCACATACTCTAGGTCCTTGCCTTCTCCAAAAGATTTTAAATCTATCTTTGGTTGTCCGGCTGGTTTAATCTTATTGTCCTCTAGTGCTTTTGCAGATGTCTCTTTTAATACCTTATCTATAACTTCTCCGTATACCGCTTTACCAAATTGTCTTTTAAGAATTTCGGTCGGTACTTTGCCTGGTCTAAATCCTTTTAAAACTACATCTTTTTTAATTTCTTGATATTTGCTATCAAGTTCTTCTGAGATAGTTTTTTTATCAATTAAAATTTTGATATTTTTTTCTAAACCTTTTTTATTTTCAACAGTTACTTTCATAATTAATGGTAGGCGAGAAAGGACTCGAACCTTCACATGTTGCCATATTGGTTCCTAAGACCAACGCGTCTACCAATTCCGCCACTCGCCCAATTTTTTAAGTTTTATATATTAAAGTATTAATTTGTCCAATGAGAATAATTATTAATTATATTAATAATTCTTATTATTATTAAAAAAAAATGTTAATTTAAAAGATAATTATGAAAATCAGTAAAACAACTTTGGTAGTTATCATATATGTAATTGGCGTTATTTTAGGGGCATTTTTTTTAGATATTTGGGGTGCCGAAACAAGCATGAAAAAAGGATTTATTGCTCTAGGTTGGACGGCTTTATTTTTAGTTGGAATATTTTTTGTTGATCGAGACAAAGAGGAATAAATCTTTAGATGAATACAGAAGTATTAGCTCTAAATAAAAAAATTATAAATTGTAATAAATGCTCTAGACTTATTGAGTTTAGAAAAAAGATAGTTAAAAAAAAAAGAAAACAATTCATTGACCAAAAATATTGGGGAAAACCAATTACAGGGTTCGGAGATATTAATGCTAAAATGTTATTTGTCGGCCTTGCACCAGCAGCACATGGAGCCACAAGAACAGGTAGGGTTTTTACAGGAGATAAATCATCAGAATTTTTATATAAATGTATGTTTAAAGCAAACATTTCAAATATTCCCTCCTCCGAGCATATTAATGATGGTTTAAAACTTAATGAGGCATTTATTACTACTGCATTAAAATGTGTACCGCCTGAGGATAAGCCAAACAAAGATGAGCTACATAATTGTTTTAATTTTTTTGAACAAGAAATAAATTTATTAAAAAATTTGAAAGTTATTATTGCTTTAGGTAAAATAGCTTTTGATACATGTATAGATTTCTATAAAAATAATCATGAATTAAGAAACAAATTTAAATTTGTTCATGGTAAATCATATAAACTTCCAAATAATATTCTATTAGTTGGTTGTTACCATCCTAGCCCAAGGAATGTAAATACTGGACGTATCAATGAAAAAAAAATGACCAATTTATTTAGAAGTATAAAGAAAAAAATTAATTAATATATTCGTTTAATTTATTTTTTAATATTTCGGGAATTTTTGTCGGCTTGCCATCTGAATTTACTGATACTAGATGTATATCTGCAGAAGCTATCAGTTCTTTGTCTCTATTAATATTTTGTTCCATAATAAAAGAGGTTTTTGTTATTTCTTTAATTGTAGATGTGATACTAAGTTTATCTTCAAATATAGCTGGTTTTTTATAATCAATTTTGCATGACTTTACTATTATTAAAACTCCGAACTCTTTTTTTAATTCAGTATTCGAAAAACCCATCTCGTAAATAGCTTCAGATCGAGCTCTTTCTAAAAATTTTAAATAGTTTGCATAATAAACTACACCGCCGGCATCTGTATCCTCGTAATAAATTTTAACTTCATATTTAAATGAATTAGACATTAATTAAACATATCAAATTTCGTTTTTTTTTAATACAACATATAATATGAAAGTTTATATTATTTGGTTAATTGGAGTAGTATTATGGAATTTTGGTTATCCAACTGCAGCTCCAATACTTGATGTCATCGCTGCAATCATTTTATCTTTTATAAGTATGGGGTTAAAAAAATATTTAAAATTTTAATTATTCGGATGAAAAGTAAATATTTTGATAATATGCTATAGATTTTATTTTCGAATTGTCAGTATCGGTCATAATTGCAACCCCATTTAGTTCATTTACATTTAAATCGTGGAGTTTTTTAAAATCTTTTTTAACATTGGTTTTTACTGTGACCCATTCATTTTTATTAGTTTTAGTAGTAGCAAGAACATAATCAATAGATTTTTTAGTAAAAGGACTTCGCCAGTACTGACCTATTTCTTCATTGCTAGAAAAAACGTAATTTATAGCTCTATTAGATAAAGCTGTTGATCCAGTTTTTTTTATAACAAATACTCTAGCAGCATAATCATGACCTTTTTTACTTTTTTCATCTATTCCAGATAAATCTTTTTCTACTTTCCAAGTAATATTTAGAAAAGGAGTTTTGTTTAAATCTATCAAAATTTCTTTTCCTAATCCTGATGCTTGGCCTTCAGCTTCAGCCTTTAAAAAATTACCATTTTCATTAGACCCTAAAGTATATTTAGTTTTTTTTTTAATTTTCCTTACTGTCAAATTATCAAATTCTTCTTTAGTGAAATTAAATGCTTGAATTTCTTCAGCGAACGACCCGAAATTAAATAATGTTGTTAATAATACTACGATTGAAAAAGTCTTAATCATTCTAGGGTATTAAAATAATCTTAGGAGCAGCACAAGTGCCATTATGTATCTGCTTAAATGCTTCAGATCCATTTTTGAGTTCCCTATATTCAATCCAATTTAAATCTCCAATTAGTCCATCACTTAAAAAATTAATTGTATTTTGAAAATCTCTAGTTGTATAACAATATGTCCCAATAAAGGATATTTCTTGCAATGTGATTTTTCTAGAGTCGAACGTGCCATCAGAATTTGTTAATCCGGCATGAATTATAACACTTCCTGGTTTAGCAAATTTAGTTGCTATTTGACGAGTTTTTTCATTACCTACTGCATCTATGATTAAATCAAATGAATTAATTTTCAAATCTTTAGAATTTGGTGAAATTACTTTTGATTTAAGATTGTTTTCACACACTTTTAATCTTTTTTTATTTATTTCTATAAGAGTTACATTATTACTTTGTTTTATATTTTCTAAAATTAAAGCACTTAAAATTCCAATTGCACCTCCACCAATAATTAAAATATTTGCATCTTTAATTGATAATCTTAAATTTTTTTCTCCCAATTCTACTGCATGAAGAGATACAGCTGTAGGCTCAGATATGGCAGCTTTTTTTATATCTAATTTGTTTGGTAAATTATTAATATTCGAATCTGGAACTGCTACGAACTCAGCTAAACCACCCTCTTTAACAAATGGTTTATTCATTCCAATTAATGCTCTTTGTTCACACAAATGTTCGTTATTAGAATTACAAAATTGACAATCTCCACAACTAATTAATGGATTTATTATAACTTTTTGACCAATATTTTTTCCAACCTCAACTATTCCACTAATTTCATGACCTAATATTAAAGGTGGAACTCTTCTTTCATCTTTTCCGTGATAGGCATGCATGTCAGACCCACAAATACCTGATGCATTAACTTTAATTATACTTTCACCTGGCTTTATGATTGGATCCTTGTAGTCTTTATAAACTACTGTTTCTATATCGGTATATACCAAAGCTTTCATTATTTGCTTGCTAGAAGATAATAAATAATAAATGCAACAATTGCACCAATTATCCAAGCAAAAGACTGTATAAAATTTAAACTAACGTTCCATATTGTAGATGATGCAAAAATAAAACCTATAAAAATTGAGTACAAACTTTTTAAATGCCAACCTTTACTATAGAAGTATGTTCCATTTGACTCTAATGAGTAAATATCCTTATTCTCTATATTTGAACCTTTAATTATGAAATAATCAGCGATCATTACACCAAATATTGGACCAAAAAAGGATCCCAATGTATCTAAAATTGATAAAATTCCAATTTGACTTAATATAGGTAACCAAAATAACCCTACAAAAAAAGAGATTATAATAATAATCAAACCAGAGTTATTTAAATTAAGTTTATTTGGTAAAAAATTTATTAAGATATTTTGAGAAGGAATATAATTTGCAATCAAATTTGTTGAACAAGAAGCAACAATTATAAAAATTATAACAACAGTAGATAAAAATGTATTATTTAATTTTCCTATAATATCGTTAGGGTTAGTTAATAATCTGTCAACTTCAATCTCATTTTTTGAGAGAATTATATCCGCGCCTAAAATAATCAAAATTGCGAATAGAGAAAATAATATAAAATTTAGTATTAAACTTAAATTACCTTTTATTAATTGATCATTACTTTTTACATATCTAGAAAAATCTCCGAAATTTAAAATTATTATAGAGTAAAAGGCAAATAAAGTGCCAGTCACAGTTATCAACGGAGCAATATTACTTTTCGAAAAGAAATTTTTATAATTCAGACTTAATTCAACAGATTTTATAACATCTTGAAAGTGCTCAGTGATAAGCATTAAAAAAATTACTAAACCAAAATAAACAAAATAGCTTGAGAACCTTATTATCGATCTTACAAAATGTTGTCCTTTGCTAAATAAAATATATTGAATATATAAAGTAAAAATAAATGAGATAATATCAATTAAATTCATTCCCATAAAAAATGTGAGAAGTATCTCATTTTCCATAAATTCTCTATTAACTGAAAAAATAAGAATTCTTAATAAATACCCAATTGCTTTTGAAATAAAAAATGTTTGAACACCAAACATAAAAATACCGACAATTCCTCTTATTAAAGCGATATATTTTGCACCAACCACACCAGTCGATGTTCTTAAAATTACTGGGAATGGAAGACCATATTTCTGGGATGGCTTGCCGATATAGGTTGAGAATATAAAAGCTAATATAGATGCAAATATACCTCCATAAAAAACAACAATGAAATTTAAATCATATGCTAAATAAAGTGATGCTATAAGTGAGAAACCAATCACGCTTTGAATACTTACAGCCCAAAAACAAAATAAATCTTTCCAATTCCAATTTTTATCATTTGGATTAACAGATACAATTTCCCAATTAATTAAGTTTCTAGATTTATCCTGAATCACTTAGGTTATATTAAACAAATATTAATTACTGTCCATATAAGAGAGTTGGTAACCAAAGCGCAATTTTAGGAAATATTATTATTAGAATTAATCCAAAAATTTGAAGAACCATAAATTGCATCATACCAATATAAATATCTTTAAGATCCCATTCAGGCACAACACCTTTTAAAAAATATGCTGACAATGCTACGGGAGGTGAGAGCCAGGCGGTTTGTAAATTTACTGCAACAAGTATTGCAAACCAAGTTAAGTTGAAACCAAGTGCCTCAACAAGCGGAAGGATTATCGGGATTATAATCATTACAATTGGCACCCATTCTAGCGGCCAACCTAAAAGGAATATCATCACCATTATCATTGCAAGTATTAAATATTTGTTCATTTCTAAACTTAATAAAAACTCGGTTAATAATGTAGGTGTCCCTAATCGTGCAAATACAGCTCCAAAAAAATTAGAAGCAGCAACTAAAACCATTATTAATGCTGTAATTTCTAAAGTTTTAACTAAAGCTTCTTGTAACTTAGGTAGTGTTAGTTTTTTATAAGCTAAAGATAAAAGTAATGCTCCCATAGCACCACATCCAGCAGCCTCTGTTGGTGTTGCAAATCCAAATAAAATACTTCCTAATGCGGCAAACACTAATGCAGCTGGAGGAACAAGACCCAAGAAAAATTCAATCCAAACTTCTTTCATGCTTGTTGGTCTCATATCTTCTGGAAGAACAGGACCTAATTTAGGATTTAGCATACATCTTATTGTTGTGTATGCAGCATATAAAGATGCAAGCAATATTCCTGGAATAATTGCAGCTGCAAATAAATCAATCACAGGAATTTCCATTATTGGACCCATTACTACAAGCATAATACTTGGTGGTATTAAAATCCCTAAGGTACCTCCTGCTGTAATAGTTCCCGCAGCTAGTCTTACATCATAACTAGACTTGTTCATTGATTTTGCTGCCATAATTCCAAGAATTGTTACTGACGCTCCAACTATTCCTGTAGCTGCAGCAAATATTACAGAAACAAATAGTACTGCATAATATAAAGAGCCTCTAACTCTTGAGAGCATCAATTGAAAAGCTGAGAACAATCTTTCCATTAAACCAGCTTGCTCCATCATGATTCCCATAAACACAAAGAGTGGTACGGCGGCTAGAGTTTGCTCCGTCATAACCATAGAAAACTGTAGTGTCATTAAATAAAAAACTAATTTTCCAAACCCTAAATAACCAAAAACAAAACCAAGAAATATTAAAGTAAATGATATTGGAAAACCTACAAATATCGCAAATAACATTACACCAACTAAAATAAAACCTAATATTGCTGGATCAATTAATTCTGCTATCATTTTTTCTGACCTGGCCACTCACCTTTTTTGGCTGCCCAATAACTTTTTAAGACTTCTGAAATTCCCTGAATAAGTAAAAATATAATTCCGAGTAATAAACATGTTTTGATCGGCCACATGTATGGCATCCATGTAGTATCCATTCCCCTCTCACCTCTTCTTATAGACTCCTCAACAAAACCTATAGTCATGTATAAAAAAATAATTAATCCCGGAAAATAAAATAGTATATACAACCAAAAATCTATTGAACCTTGGTTTTTGGTTTTAAAATTTCTGTATAAAAAATCTGCTCTTATATGAACACCTTTTGACAAAGCATAACCTGCACCCAACATAAATAATGCTCCATATAAAAATCTACTTATGTCGTACGCCCATATTGTAGGTGCTAAAAATAATTTTCTTGCTAGAACTTCATATGTCATTGCAAATATTAAGGGGACTAATATCCAACAAACAATGTTTCCAACTATTTTACTGAATTTGTCAATTTTAATTATGGTGTTTGCCATCCATGACGGCATGTCATCTGGCATTTTATCAGAACCACCCCGCCTTTCAGCAATCATTTCATCTGAAATATCTAACTTTGATGGTTTCTCTGACATAAATATTTATTAAAACTAGAGCGGACTGTAGAAGTCCGCTCTAATTAAATCAAGATAATTACTGATTACTTTAATGTCGCCGCGTGAGCCATTCCTAGCTTAGCATTAGACATTTGTGCACCACTCCAATAAGGAACTGCAATATCAGCAAACTCTTTCATAGAGTCGTATACCTCATTAAAAAAAGCATTTTCTTTTGCATTTTTATTTAATGACGCTTTTGCAGCTGCCATATATTCACTGAAATAGTCTGTTGGAGTATCTTCTAAAATTACTCCATGCTTAGTAGTTAACTCTCTAAGTGCTTTTCCATTTTCATAGATTCTGTAGCTTAAAGATTTAGCTAATGAAGCGTTTGCAGCTACCTCAAGAGATTTTTTCTCGTGAGCAGTCATTGCGTTGTATGTTTTTCCAGTAATGTAAAAGTCAGCATTAACGACTACTTGGTGTAAACCTTGTAGATAGTAGTGCTTTAATACTTTTTGGAAACCAAATGTTAAATCTGGTTTTGGACAACACCACTCAGCAGCATCAATTGTACCTGCTTCTAGTGCTGGAAGAATATCTCCACCACCCATTGCAACAGATGCTATACCAATGTCTTTATAAGTTTGACCTGGAATTCCTGGAGGCGTTCTGAATTTATATTTTCTAAAGTCAGCCATATTTTTAATTGGTTTTGGAAACCAACCTAAAGCTTCTGGTCCAACTGGTTGAATCATAAATCCTTTTATGTCTCTACCCATTTCTTTCCATAGTCTGTCATATAGTTCTTTACCACCACCATATTGGAACCATGATAAGAACGCTATGTTGTCAATACCAACTCCACCACCAGCTACTGGCGAACCAAATAACATAGCAGCAGGGTGATCACCTGACCAATAGTGAGTCCATGCAAATCCGCAGTCAATAAGTCCTTTATCTACTGCATCTAAAGTTTCTTTTACTCCAACGACCGCACCTGCTGGTAAAATTTCAAATTTTAAAGATCCATCAGTAAGAGTCGTTACAGTGTCAGTAAAGTCTTTTAACATTTTAACTTCATCAGCTTTAGTGTTAAGGACTGTCTGACATTTTAGTGTTTTAGCATTAGCATTTGACATAAAGCCAAGCACTAGAGCCACACCAAATATAAATGAAATGATTTTTTTCATTATTTTCCCTCTTTCTCGTTAAATTTAACTTCCATATCCTCTCAAAAAAAATCATATGTTACAAGAGACAAATCGTTTAATTTTATGTCAAAAAACGATTATAATTAGTTATGGAAGAGTTTGATTACGTAATTATAGGAGCAGGTTCTGCAGGTTGTGTTTTAACAAATAGAATAATTAATTCTGGAAAATACAAAGTTCTTTTAATTGAAGCTGGCGGCAACGATAGTTATCCATGGATCCATATTCCAGTTGGTTACTATAAAACTATGCATAATCCAAAAACAGATTGGTGCTATAAAACAGAACCAGATGAAACAATGGAAAATGTATCAATACCCTACCCTAGAGGTAAAACTTTAGGAGGAAGTTCCTCTATAAATGGTCTTCTTTATATAAGGGGGCAGGAGCAAGATTACGATATTTGGAGACAGTTAGGCAATAAAGGTTGGAGTTGGAGAGAAGTACTTCCATATTTTATAAAAGCAGAAGACCAAGAGAGAGGTGCTAGTGAGTTTCACGGAAAAGGTGGACCTTTGGCTGTTTCTGATCAAAGAATTACATTAGATATTTTAGATGTATTTCAAAACGCAGCATCAGAAGTTGGAATACCTAAGGTAGATGATTTCAATAAAGGAGATAATTTTGGTTGTGGTTATTTTCAAGTAACGGAAAGAAATGGTCTAAGATGTAGTGCTGCTGTTGGGTATTTAAATCCAATCAAAAAATAATAATTTAAAAATAGAAACTAAATGTCATGTGCAAAAAATTAATTTTGAAAATAAAAAGGCTGTGAGTGTTAATTATTTAAAAGGAGACAAAAAATTTACAGTAAAAGCCAATAAAGAAATAATACTAAGTGCTGGATCAATAGGAAGTCCACAAATATTACAAACCTCTGGTATAGGAGAAAGTTCTAAACTTAAAAATTTAGGTTTAGAAATAGTAAATGATTTAAAAGGCGTAGGTAAAAATTTACAAGATCACTTAATGTTTAGACCTGTTTACAAGGTCAAAAATATCAAAACATTAAATAAAAAAATTAATAGTGTATTTGGAAAACTTTTAATAGGTTTAGAATATGTTTTTGCGAGAAGGGGTCCAATGACTATGGGGGCAAGTCAACTTTGTGGTTTTGCTAAGAGTGATGAAAATAGAGAAACTCCTAATTTACAATTTCATATACAGCCAATTAGCACTGATAAACTTGGTGGTGCAAACCTTCATGATTTTAATGCATTTACTCCAACAGTTGCAAACATTAGACCAACAAGTAGAGGAGAAATTAACATAATAAGTTCAGATTCTAGAGATAATCCAAAAATTAAAATGAATTATTTATCAACTGAGGAAGATCGAAAAGTTGCAGCAGACGGCATAAAATTAATTAGAAAAATTGTTATGGAAACAGATGAATTTAAAAAATATGAGCCAGAGGAATTTAGACCAGGGGCACATATCCAAGATGGAGAGGAAATTGTAAAAGCTTGCAGTCACTATGCTCAAACAATATTTCATCCTGTAGGAACATGTAAAATGGGAAATGATAACGACGCAGTTGTATCAGATGAATTAAAAGTTCATGGTATTAACAATTTAAGAGTTATCGATGCATCTATTATGCCAAATATAACATCTGGTAATACAAATGCTCCTACAATTATGATTGCCGAAAAGGGTGCTGATATGATACTGAACAGTTAATGTTAACTGAGCAGATTCTTATTTTTATTCAAATAATTTTATTAGATTTAGTTTTAGCAGGAGATAATGCAATAATAATTGGTATGGTTGCATCACAATTTCCAAACGAACAAAGAAAAAAAATTATTTTTTGGGGTATTGGAGCTGCAATTGTTCTAAGAATTATCTTTACATTAATTACAGCATACCTTCTTCAGATTACTGGTTTAAGACTAATAGGTGGAGTACTTCTACTTTATGTATGTTACAAACTTTATGTAGATGTAGTTAAAGGAAATGCCTCTGAAGAAAAAAATCCGTCTGTAAAAAATACTAGCTTTTTTAAAGCTATTACTACTATCATTATTGCCGATGTAACAATGAGTTTAGACAACGTATTAGCAGTAGCTGGAGCTGCAAAAGATCATTATTATTTACTAATATTTGGTTTAGTTTTATCTATTGCACTAATGGCTGTTGCTGCAAATTTAATATCGCAGTGGATTAAAAAATATAAATGGATTGCATGGCTTGGATTATTAGCAATACTCTTTGTTGCAATTGAATTGATTTATACTGATATAAAGTTATTCATATAGAATGTATTTAAAAAAATATAACCTAAAAAATAAAGTTGCATTAGTAACTGGAGCAGGCAAAGGTCTTGGTAAGGCTTGTGCAATTGCATTAGCGGAGGCAGGTGCTAATTTAGTAATAATAAGCCGTACTCAGAAAGATTTAAATCAAGTCTCAAAAATTATAAAAAAATTCAAAGTTGAATGTAAAAGTTACCTTTGTGATGTAACTGATTATGGTCAAATTAAATCTATTATTGATAAAATTCCTAGGATTGATGTATTGATTAACAATGCGGGGACCAATTTTCCTGAGCATTTTACAAAAGTTAAAAGATCAAACATGGAATACATGGTTAAAATAAATAATGTAGCAGCGTTCAACCTCGCTCAGTTATGTACTTTAAAGATGTTAAAGACAAAAAACCGAAAAAAAATAGGCGGATCGATTGTTAATATGTCATCTCAAATGGGTCATGTTGGAGGGCCTATTAGAAGTGTTTATAATATGAATAAACATGGTTTAGAGGGGTTAACTAAAGGTATGGCAATCGACTTAGCGAAATATAATATTAGAGTTAATACAGTGTGCCCAACTTTTGTTGTAACACCTTTAACTTCAAAATTTTTAAAGAATAAGAAATTTAAAAAAGAAACTTTGAATAATATTCCTTTAGGTAGATTTGCAGAAATGTCAGAAATCGCATCAACAGTAGTTTTTCTTGCTTCTGACGCAGCATCAATGATTACAGGAACTTCATTGTTAGTAGATGGTGGATGGACAGCAAAATAATAAAATACTTATTGGTTTCTATTTTTATTTTCTCAAATTCATTAGCAATTGAATTTAATGGTAAGTTTATGCAAGGGCATTTTATTGTAGGACAAACGGAAACTAATTCAAAAATATACATTGATAAAAAAGAGGTAAAGGTTTCAAAAGATGGTTTTTTTGTATTTGGCATTGATAGAGACAGAAAATTTGATTTAGTAGTCACAAAAATATTGAATGGAAAAACAGAAAAAATTACAAAAAAAATTTATAAAAGAAAATATCAAATTCAGAGAATAGATGGTTTAGATGAAAAAAAAGTAACACCTCCAGAAGAGGTTTATAATAGAATTAAAGAAGAAAATAACAGAATTGGAAAAGCAAGAGCTATTAATTCTGATCTAATTTTTTTCAAAAACCAATTTATAATGCCCGTAAAAGGAATTGTTACAGGAGTTTATGGAAGTCAAAGAATATTAAATGGAAAACCAAAATGGCCTCATTACGGAATTGATATTGCTGCAAAAAAAGGGACAAAAATTAAATCATCAGGCTCTGGTATAATTACCATGGCTGAAGATGATTTATATTATACTGGCGGTACAATAATCATGGATCATGG
This sequence comes from uncultured Pelagibacteraceae bacterium, assembly GCA_902596325.1. Lineage (GTDB taxonomy): Bacteria > Pseudomonadota > Alphaproteobacteria > Pelagibacterales > Pelagibacteraceae > Pelagibacter. The sequence continues at coordinate 10,378 of CACJTN010000003.1, read as the reverse complement.
TCATGGAATTTCTACAATATATTCACATCTTGAAAAGGTAATGGTTAATGTTGGTGATGAAATTAACCAAGGAGAAGTCATTGGAACAGTTGGATCGACTGGAAGATCAACTGGGCCTCACTTAGATTTTAGAGTGAATTGGTTTCAAACTAGATTGGATCCTATGACTATTTTAAATTAAGATGTTAAAAAAGAAATTAAAAAAATATTTGTTAATAGGTGGTTTTTCCTTTTTTTTAATTAAAGGAATTATTTGGTTAATTATAATTATTGGAGCTTTTTTTGGGTTTGGTAAATTATAGATGAGATTCTACAAACTCCCAATTAACTAATTTCTCGAAGAAATTTTCAAGATATTCTGGTCTTCTATTTCTGTAATCTACATAATAAGAGTGCTCCCATACATCACAACCCAATATTGGTTTCATGTTATGTATTAGAGGGTTTTCAGCGTTAGGCGTTTTGCTCACTACTAATTTATTATTTTCGTCAATTGATAACCAGCACCAACCTGAACCAAATTGAGTAATTCCTGCCTGAATAAATTGTTTTTTAAACTCCTCAACACTTCCTAAATCAGACTTTATTCGATCCTCTAGTTTTTTTGGCATGGAACCTCCCCCATTTGGCTTCATGCATTTCCAAAACAATTCATGATTCCAATGCTGGCTTGCATTATTAAAAATACCTACTTTTGATTTATCTTTTGAAGAATTATGAACAATTTCCTCTAATGACATGCCAGCCATATCAGTATCTTTAATAAAATTATTTAAATTTGTAATGTAAGTTTGATGATGTTTTCCGTAATGAAGATCTAAAGTTTCTTCTGACATGATAGGCGCTAAAGCGTTTTTAGCATAATCAAGTTTTGGAAGCTCAAAAGTCATATTGTTTTATATCTTAATTAACAATCATTTATCAAGTAGTAATATTAATTATTATTTATAGAATTTTCCTCTCTCATTAATATTGGTCTACCATCGTGAGCTGTGTTTAAAGGTATAATTTTTCCTTTGTACTTAGCACATAAAGTTGGTGCACTTCTAACTTCTTTTCCTAAATTTACCTCTAAATCTACGATTACTAATTTAGCTTCATCTAATTCTTTTAATACTTTCATTTTAAATCTCCTATAATTAAATTTAACATATCAAAATCTAAATTTATCTAAATGAGACAAATCATATCTTGAAAAATTTTAAATAATAATAATTTATAAATTATGGGATATTTTGAAAAAGTGAGTAAAACTTTACCTGAATTTCAAGGTTCTAACTGGCTACTAAGAATACCGTTTGCAATTGTTTTTATACAACAGGGTTTAAGTAAATTACCATTGAATATTGAAGATGCTGAAGGATTTAATTTACCAATGTCAGTGTGGTTTTTTGTTGCGTACGGTGAAATATTTGCGGGTATAGGTTTAATAATTGGTGGATTATTAAGAATAAAATTTTTATGGCCTTGGATAGGAGATTTAATAACTAGATTTTCAGGAATTGTAATTGCTGGAATAATGACAGGCGTTATTTTAATATTAGAGCCACCAAGTATCCAATATGTATTACTTCATGATAGTTTTCACGTTATTTTATATGTAGGAGGATTATTTTTTGCTTTACGTGGTAATAGAGTAAAATAGTATTATTAAAACTCATTAAGCCGTTTTGTTAATTTTTTTAAATAAGTCTCTTGCACTTAACCATCCGTTTTCTAATCTTGGTCCGCCAAACCAATCTGCACAGATACCTAAGCCAATTTTTTTGTCCCAATAACTATAACTTTTTAGTGGTAATGAGCTTGAAGAATATTTCCAACCATGAATATGGGTAAAATATATTTTTTTGATTTTAACTTTCGTGAGATTTTTGAATTTATTTATTAATACATGTGTATAATATTTTTTATTTTTTTTGTATTTATTAATATGTAATTTACCAAACTTAAACGTACTTTGTAAAACCCAGAGATCTTTATTAAATTTAAATCTTTTTTTTGAATTCTCATTTGACACCCAACCCAAAATACTATCATTTGTAAAAAAGCTGCTTAGTTTATTGTTTGTTTTATTAGTAATAACAAGCACAGTAATTGCTGAATTCATTTTTACATTATTTCTAAATAGATTGTTTTTAACAAATTTTGATAAAAGTTTTTTTGATTGTGGAAAAGGAACAGTAACTATTAAGTTTTTAGCAGTAATCTTTTGATTATTTAAAAAATATAAATTCCATATATTTTTTTCTCTTTTGATATTTAATAACTCATACTTTGGTTGATATTTAATATTTTTTAATAAAAATTTACTTATTGAGTTATTTCCACTATAGCCAATTAATTTAACGTGTTTTTTATTCTCTTTTACTTTTGTATTTATAAATGAATGTTTTCCTTTCCATTGTTTTAATATTCTTTTTTTAATTAATAATTTAGTAAAATTTTTAAATTCTCTTGATTTTGGTGAAATATATTGAAGACCGTGATCAAAACCTATTTTTCCTTTGAATCTTTTATATGAGCTTCTACCACCTAGACCGTTGGCTTTATCGAAAACTTTTATTGTATGTCTCTTTGATAAATAATTTGCAATTGTGGATCCTGATATTCCAGAGCCAATTACACAGTAGTCTAGCACAAATGGTATTTATAATTTTGTTATTTTTGCTACCATTCCAGATTGATAGTGACCTGGGACATTGCATGCAGCCTCTAAGCTTGCGTCTGTACTAAATTTCCAAATTAATTCGCCAATGTTATTTGGTTCTAGAAGAACACTATTCGAATGTGAATGAGCCATTGAATGATCTGATTTAGCTGCTTCTTTCATTTTCTTCTTATCTATTCTGTCCCCAAGAAGAATTTCCATTGCAACCATTTTTAACATTTCTGGCTGGTGTTTTATATGCATCTCCTTAGTAGCAATATTAAATTCGTGTACTAGTTCCCCCATGTTTTTAACTACAAACTTTACGGTTTCACCTTTTTTAATATCTATTTGATTTGGTTCATAATAATTATCAAACATTTTTATTTCTATAGTTCTATCCACTTCATTTAATTGACCGGGCTCTCCGATCATTTTCATAGAACCTGCTAATGCAATATTTGGAAGAAGTAATAATAGTAGTAATATTTTTTTCATTTATTTAATTAATTTGTTTTTATTTTTCTTATTTTTAGATCAGTCATAGCTCTACCTTTACAGAACTTATAATCATTGTCACCATATTTTTGTCCTGTTGCTGCGTCAAATAATTTCCAATTAAATTTTACACAATCTGTAGGCTTTTTTCCTAGTTGCAATATTTTTAACTCTACTGTTCGTGGTCTTCCTTTGTCGGTGACTGAAAAAGTTCTAGTTTCATTTTTTTTCCAAAAACCTAAAGGAAATTTGCATCCATTTTTAATATATTTAGTCCCAGATCTTCTTTGATCATATACTCTTCCCATACACTGACCATCGTTTGTTATTGTAAAATATTGAGTTTTTTTAACTCTACCCTCTCTATTTTTTTGTGTTCTTTTATAAACCTTTATAATCTCCTCAGAACCTGGAGCTCTCCAATCAAGAGGGCCAACAATTTTTTTTCTTTTTTTTTTACCAAAAACTTTATCTGCAGGAGTGAATTTAATATCTATATCATCTCTAATTTCCCCTCCTGTAAACAGTTCTAGAGGTATAAACCTTTCATTAGCAAAAGATAATTGTGAAAAAGAAAATATAAATAAAACAATTAATAATTTTTTCATTGTGATTTTTCCCAATCAAATCTAGGAAAGGAGTTAAATACTTTAAGAATTCCTTCAGACCATTCTTTTGAAACTTTTGAAAACTCTTCATCACTCAAATTTAAACATTTTTGCGATGTTATTTTCAGTTCATCTTTTTTATAAACTACAAAATCAATTGGTGGTCCGACGGTTAAATCACTCTTTAAAGTTGAGTCCATTGAAATAAGCGCACATCTTGATGCATCTCCGATTGATACTGCAGGAGTTATAACTCTATCTAAAATTGGCTTTCCATATTTAACTTCACCAATGACCAAATAAGGTTTACTGTCAGCAGGTCTGATATAATTTCCTTGTGGGTAAACTAAGAAAAGTTCCATAGGTTTTCCTTTGATTTGTCCTCCAACAATAAAAGTAGATCCAAGTAAAACAGTATCTGTATTAATACCTTTTGGTGCAGAATGTTTAATATTAAGATTGCCAACATACGATGCTACTTGGTCAAAATCTTCACATGTGTTTAAATTTTTCTTACCAGAATTATCATTTAAATCTTTTTCCAATGATTTGAAAACTGCTTGTGAGGTACCGAGATTTCCCGATGTTACCACAATTATTGTCCTATCCCCTACATCGTGAGTAAACATTTTTGAATAAATATTTACGTTGTCTAATCCAGCGTTTGTTCTTGAGTCCGAAGCAATTACAATACCATCCTGGGTTTTAATTCCTATACAATAAGTCATAAAAGTTAATAAATAATTTACTAAATAACATATATTTTATTTTTAGCATATCAGCTATATTAATTCTGCAATTGAATTAATATTATAACTAATAAACACTATAAATATGGTAACAAAGCTATGGAAAAATTACGATGCTAGCTCAGCATACGATGGCTATTTTACAGAGGATAACAAGCTTAGAAAGCATGCAACAATCATATCAGGTATCCTAGAAAGACACGGTAAAAAAAAGCTTCAAGAGATCGAAAAGAACTGTCAAAGCACTATTAGTTCCAGAGGAATAAACTTTAGAGTATATGCGGCAAACAATAGAGCTGAAGAAAAAAAGTGGCCATTAGATATCATCCCTAGAATAATACCTAAAACACAATGGAATAAAGTATCTAAAGGTTTAAAACAAAGAGTTACGGCATTAAATTTATTTATTGACGATGTTTACAATCAAAAAAAAATTTTTAAGGACAATGTAATACCAAAAGAAATAATTTTTAAATCTCCTTACTATGTAAAAGAGTGTGAAGGATTTTCTCCGAAATATAAGGCATGGTCAAACATATCTGGAGTTGATTTAATAAGAAATAAAAGCGGAGAATATTTAGTTTTAGAGGATAATCTTAGAGTTCCATCTGGCGTGTCGTACATGTTAGAGAACAGAATGGTAATGAGAGATGTATTTCCGGAATTATTTACAAGATATAAAGTTGCTGAAATTCATCAGTACACAAACAAACTTTATAATTGTATGGTTGAGTGCATACCCAAAAAAAAAGCTAATCCGCATATGGTTGTCCTCACTCCAGGTATATATAATTCTGCTTACTTCGAACATTCATTTTTAGCAGAGCAAATGGGTATAGCCTTAGTTGAAGGGAAAGATCTATTTGTTGAAAATGATAATGTTTATATGAAGACCGTAAAAGGACCATTGAAAGTAGATTGTATATACAGAAGATTAGATGATAATTTTTTAGATCCAAAAGCTTTTTTCAAAGGATCTTTGATCGGTGTGCCAGGTTTATTCAAATGTTGGAGAAAAGGAAACGTAGGAATTTTAAATGCTATAGGAACTGGAATTGCAGATGATAAAGTTGTTTACTCGTATGTAAATAAGATGATTGTATATTATTTAGGAGAACAGCCAGTCTTAAATCAAGTTGAGACATACTTGTGTCATGATGAAATACAAAAAGACTATGTTATAGAAAATATATCTAAGCTTGTAGTCAAACCTGCCAATGCATCAGGTGGTTATGGTATAATGATAGGACCAAAAGCTCCAAAAGAAGAACGAGAAGAAGTGATTAAAAAAATTAAAAAAAATCCTAGAGAATATATTGCTCAACCACTTGAAACTTTGTCTACCGCACCCACTATCACAAAAGATGATATTGAACCACGACATTTAGATTTAAGACCTTTTATATTAAGTGGGAAATCCACTTATGTAACAACTGGTGGATTAACAAGAGTTGCGTTAAGGAAAGGTAGTACAATTGTAAATAGTTCTCAAGGTGGTGGGTCTAAAGATACTATGGTTGTTGATATATAATTACTCGTTCGTTTTGTATTTTGATTTATTAATTATGAATACAAATAATATTGGTAATACTAAAGTTAAAATTGTTGTCACAATTAATAATATTCCAAGCTCTGAATAATCTGCATTTGATTGGATCTCGTTTGTAACCTTATCTTTAACCTCTCTTGTAACTATAAAAATTTCGTTCAAATATTTTGTACCTAAGGCACTTGCAGACAAAGCAAGGTTAGTAAATGATGCAAATACAGCAAAAAAAGTAGCTTTAAGATGATTGGGTGCATTTTTTGCAATCCATGCCAATAAAGGTATCATTGAAACCTGCCCAAGTGGTGACTCTATTGCAGTATTTATTAATGCAATAAATTTTGCATCCACTACTCCTCCTGTTAAAGAAGATGTCCAGTTATGAAGTCCGTAATACATTCCAATACTTGGTAAAAATAAAATAGCGCCAGCAATTGATAAAATAACTATTATTTTAGCTATTGAATTATTTGCCATAAAAGGTCTTAATAAAACTATTCCAGCCAAAGTTAGAATTGATGCAAGTAAAGACAATATAGATAAAAATTGCTCGTTAAATCCTAGCTCATCAATTTCAAACCATGTTAAACCAGGACCAGGACTTGGCATTGCTCTGAACACAAAAATAATTACTGCTGTACCAACAATTGTTAGTCTTAGATGTTCAGGTAATTCTTTTATTAACTTAAACATCAAAAATAAAATAATTACCACTGATCCAATAAAAACTATTTCTTGAGCGAAAGGTATCTTTAATGAACCGATAGTTAATGTAAAAATTACAAAAATTAAACTACCACCTAGTATCCACCAATTAACTTTTGTCTTTTCATCTTTTTTAATATCTGAAAAGGAAAGCCCCATTGATTTAAGTTTATTTATCTTACTTTTTTTTAGGTAACTTGCTAAAAAAACTCCAGCAACCGATACTATTGGTATAGCAAGCGCATAAATATATATAGAACCATATAAATTTATTTTTTCATTTTGGTTTAACTGATCAACATCACTAAATAATATCACGTTTATTAAAGCTACTAATACTGTTCCACCTATAATGGCAAACCTACCAAGCGTTTGCATGGTAGTATGCATAACTTTTATTTGTTCTTTGTTATAAGACTGACCGTTATCATCAACTAATGGAACCGCTTCTACTGTCATTGCATCTGCAACAACATCTTGTACAACGTATCCAACTGGAGCTAATAAAACACTTACAACAAACCAGGTTTCAACAGACAAGTAATTTGACATTAATTCGGTATGAATAATCAAGCCGTACATAATCATTAAACTTATGGATAATAATCCTGCACCAAAAAAAACCATGTAATTTTTTTTATTCCAAATTAAATCGACTAGATGACCCAAAGGCATTTTTAGAGCCCATGGAATACCTGCCCAAAAACCTAATCCTGCTAAAAATGCTGCTGATAAGTTTAGATAATCTTTTACAAAAAAAGTACCTACTATACCTGTGAGACCCGAAATACCTGCAGCTAAGTAAATCATGAGCGGAGGCAAATAAGACCACTTAAATTGTCTTCCTAAATCTAAAAATGTATTATCTAAAAAATTAATTATTTTACTCATTATATAAGATATAAATTAAATTTTATTATAATAGTTTGTACAAAATTTATATATGAAATTTAATTCAAAAATTTTAATATTTACTGACCTTGATGGATCATTATTAAATAGAGATAACTTTGAATTTAATTCAATTAAAAATTTTATAAAGGAATTATTATCTCATGATATTTTTATAATTCCAAATTCAAGCAAAACTGCGAAAGAAATTACCAATTTCAATGACGAGTTAGAGGAAAAATTACCCTACATTGCTGAAAATGGATCTTCAATTCATGATTTAAATTTAATTAATTCTAATTTCCCAGAAAAAATTACTTTAAGTAGAGAAATTAGTGAAATTCTGGAAATATTTAAAAAAAATGTACCAAACAATCTAAAAATAAAATGTAAATTTTTAAAAGATTTAACTAAAAAAGAGCAATTAAATATATTAGGTCTACCCGCCGATAAGGTTAAGTTTGCAATAAAAAGAGACTACACTTTACCATTTAAATTCGAGGGGAACAAAAACCAGAAGGAAAAGCTTCAAAAGTTCATAAAATCATCAGGTCTTACAATTCAGGAAGGAGGAAGAATTATTAATCTATGCGATAAAGTAAGTAAATCGCAAGCTATGAAAAATGTGATCAAAGTATTCAAAAAAGTGAGTAATGAGAAATTGATTACTATCGCAGTCGGAGATAACTTTAATGACCTAGATATGTTAAGAAATAGCGACTTTCCATGTTTAGTATTTAATGACAAATTTACTTTAGAAAAAATTAATATTAATAATTGCATAGTTTCTAAAAAACCTGCGCCTGAGGGGTGGCAAGAAATTGTAAAAATGGCACTAGATAAAATAAAACAAACCGACTAAAATTTAATATGAGTGATTTTTCTCAAAATGGAATTATTTCAACCCTTCATGATTTTGGAACAAAATCTGTGGGTGATATTGAAAAGGAATTAAAAAAATTTTCCAAAGAGAGAAAAATGGAGCTTATTTTACCTAGTCTTTATTCTGAATTAGAGGGCGACGCATTACCTAAGATTGTTAGTGAAATTAGTAAAACAAATTATTTAAATCATATTATTATTGGTCTTGATAAAGCAAATAAGTCACAAGCTCAAAAAGCTTGGAAATTTTTTAAAAAAATTAAAACTCCTTTTACAATATTATGGAACGATGGACCTAAACTTAAAAAGTTAAACGACGAATTAAAGAAGAAAGATCTAGCTCCAAACGAATACGGCAAAGGTAGGAATGTTTGGTATTGTCTTGGTATGTGTATAGCAAGAGATGAAGCTAGATCAGTTGCTCTGCATGATTGTGATATCAAAACATACGATAGGAGAATGCTTGCGAAATTATTTTATCCTGTAGTAAATCCATTATTTAATTTTGAATTTTGTAAAGGATATTATCCAAGAGTTGCTCAAAATAAAATGGGGGGAAGGGTTGCAAGATTGTTAGTCTTTCCTCTTATAACAGCATTAGAGAAAACAATTGGTAAAAGTGATTATTTAGAATTTATGAAATCATTTAAATATCCTTTGGCTGGTGAGTTTTCCTTTAGAAGAAATGTTTTACCTGAGCTAAGAATTTCATCAGATTGGGGTATAGAAGTTGGTGTCTTATCAGAGATGCAAAGAAACTTTTCACCCCACAATATATGTCAGGTTGATTTAGCCGACAGTTATGATCATAAGCATCAAGAACTATCAATCAGCGATGATACAAAGGGTTTATCAAGAATGTCAATAGATATTATAAAAACTATAATTAGAAAATTAGCTACGCAAGGAAATTCATTTAGCACTGAAACATTTCGATCCTTGAAAGCTACATATTATAGATCAGCTTTAGATTTGATAGACATTTATAGAAGTGATGCCCAAATGAATGGTTTAAAATTTGACTCACATAATGAAGAAAAAGCTGTAGAACTTTTCGCATTAAATATAATGAAAGCTGGAGAACATTTCTTTAAAAACCCAATGGTAACACCTTTTATCCCAACATGGAGCAGAGTAAAAAGTGCTATACCTGATTTTTTAACTAGATTGAAAAAAGCGGTTGAAGAGGATAACAAAAACTACTCTTAAATGTTATCAAATTCAAAAAAAAAAACCTTAAAGGTTAAATTCAAGAAAATTTATAAAAATTCTTCAAATGAATTTGTAGGAGAAATACTAGATCTTATAAATAATTTTAATAAGAGAAATAAAAAATCATCTATCAATATTTCTCAAAATACTGCGCTAGTTATTAGCTATGGAGATAGTATTATGGATGTCAGAAAAAAATCTCTCAAAGTTTTCAGGTCATTTTTCAATAAATATTTAAGCAATTACTTTAATTCGGTACATTTTCTTCCCTTTTATCCCTCTAGCAGTGATAGTGGTTTTGCAGTTAAAGACCATTACAAAATTGAACCAAGACTTGGCAGTTGGACTGATATCAGAAATTTTTCAAAAAAAACAACAGTAATGGCTGATCTGGTAATTAATCACGCGTCATCTCGAGGACTGTGGTTTGCAAATTTTTTAAAAGATAAGTCTCCTGGCAAAAATTACTTCTTTACAGTAAATAATAAATTTAATGTTTCAAAAGTAATAAGACCAAGAGAACACAGATTATTAAAGAAAATTAAGCTATTTAATAAAAATCAATATTTATGGAGAACCTTTAGTCCAGATCAAATAGACTTAAATTTTAAAAATCCAAAAGTTTTAATGAGATTTTTAA
>CACJTN010000002.1 GCA_902596325.1 uncultured Pelagibacteraceae bacterium | reverse complement strand
ATGGCTCAAAGAGGAGGGGTTGAGTAGATCAACTATTGGATGGGCAGGTTTAATATTTGGTGTTTACGCATTTAATTATTTATGGGCTCCTTTAGTAGATAGAATACAAATACCTTATTTATCAAAAAAAATTGGTCATAGACGAGGGTGGATAGTTTTAATGCAATTAATAATTTTGTTAAGTTTATTAATTTGGAGTTTAATAAATCCTACACAAAATTTAGCTCTTCTTATTGGAGTTGGATTAATTATTGCAACTGCATCTGCAACCCAAGATATAACGGTTGATGCTTTAAGAATTGAGCAAATTAATGCTAATGAAGGAAAATCAATGGCAGCAGGTGCTGCGGTAGCTGTTGTAGGATGGTGGACAGGATATAAGCTTGGTGGAGTAATTGCTTTATTTACAGCAGAATTTTTTGAAAATGTTGGCATTAAGGATTATTGGCAATCGACTTTTTTAGTTTTGGGCGGAATAGTTATTATGATGAACATAGCTTTAATGTTTGTTCACGAAACAAGTAATAATTTAAGACAAATAAAACAATTGGAAAATGATAAACTAATTGAGGAAAAACTAGGATCATCAAATAAATTAAGTAGATTTGTTGCATACATATCAGGAACTATCGGAAATCCAATAATTAGCTTTTTTAAAAAAAATGGATTTACAATTGCTATTTGGATACTAGGTTTCGTATTTTTATTCAAAATTGGGGAGGCATTTCTTGGTAGGATGTCTATTGTATTTTATAAGGAAATTGGTTTCTCTAAAGGAGAAATTGCAATTTATTCTAAAACATTGGGTTGGATAACGACTGTGGTTTTTACTTTAATTGGCGGGGTGTTTGCTATGAGATCAGGAACAATTAAAACAATGTTTGTTGCTGGAGGTTTTATGGCCGCAACAAATCTTTTATTTGCTTTACTTGCTTGGTCAGGCAAATCTAAATGGCTATTTGCTTTAGCAGTCATAGCTGACGATATCTCAGCTGCATTTGCAACTGTTGCTTTTGTTGCCTTTATATCTTTGCTTGTAGACAGAACATATACTGCAACTCAATACGCACTACTCGCTTCGATTGGTACGGCTGGAAGGACTACACTCGCATCCTCCTCTGGCGCTTTAGTTGATTGGTTAAATGGTGATTGGGGTACTTTTTTTATAATTACTACTTTGATGGTAATTCCTTCATTAATATGTTTATGGTTTATTAAAGATAAAATTGTAATAAGTGGGAACTAATTTTTTTTGCATAAAGCCAGTTATAAATGTTCTTTTAGAGCCAAAGAAATCTTCTAAGGTTAGTAGTCAATTAATTTACGGTGAAAAATTTCAAATCATATCAAGAAGTAAAAATTACATCAAAGTTAAAAATTTTTATGACAGATATATTGGTTACATAAAATTTAACAATTTCAGATCAAACTATAAACCAACTCATAAAGTAGTATGTCTGAAATCAAGGATCTATTTACAAAAAAAAGGAAAAACTAAACCCTCTAATACCTTCCTTCCTTTTTTGAGTGAAATAGAAATTTTAAAGGCAAAAAAAAATCTGATTATGTTTGAAAACAATAAATGGATAAAAAGAAAAGAAGTTTTACCAATAGATAGAAAAATGAATGATTATAGTAGAATTTTTAAATTATTCTTAAATTGTCCTTATAAGTGGGGAGGAAAATCTTACATGGGTATAGATTGTTCCGCTTTAATTCAAATGTATTATAAATTTAATCGGAAATTTTTTCCAAGAGATACGATTGACCAAATTAAAATTAAAAAGGGTTATAAAATTAAAAAATCGTATTCGAAAGGGGATATAATTTTTTGGAATGGACATGTTGCAGTTTGTCTAAATAATAGAATGCTAATACACGCTTATGGGCCCAGAAAAAAAGTTTTAATAATGCCAATCAAAAATACAATAAATATAATTCAGCAAACTGCTAATCTAAAAGTAAAAAAAATATATAAAATCTAAATTTCTCTTCCAAAATCTGGTTTTGAAACATCTTGTTTCCAGTCAATAATTTGCTTTCGGACTTTTTTTGAATTCGTCAAAATTTTTTTAAGCTCTTTATCTTTGTTGGCTTTAATTTTTTTTTTTATTAAATTAAGGTTTTTAATAAATTTATTAATTGAATTAATCATATTATCTTTATTACTAAAAAATATATCTCTCCACATAATTTCGTTGGATGCAGCTGTTCTTGAAAAATCTCTTAATCCACCGGCGCTATATTTGATTATATTTTTTTTTTCAACCTTTTGATAATCTTGAGCTGTTTTTATTAAGTTATAAGCTATTAAATGTGGAAGATGACTTGTAATAGCAAAAATTTTATCGTGCTCTTTAGCATTCATCAAAATTACCTTGGAACCTAGTTTTTTCCAAAATTTTTTTACAGTATTAATTTTGCTCTTTTTACCTTTGTTAATTAAGATACACCATTTATTATTAAATAAATCTTTACTTCCAAACTTTGGTCCACTAACCTCAGATCCTGCGATAGGATGACTTAAAACTAAATTTTTATTTTTTGTAAATTTAATCAAATTTCGTTTAGTAGATCCCACCTCTGTTATAACTGAGTCTTCAGACATAAATTTATTTATTTTTGGAAAGATAAATTTATATTCACTCATGGGGACACAAATTATTATGAAATTCATCATTTCTAGATCTTTGTTTAAGTTAGGAATGAATTTAATTCTCTTATTTATTTTTCTTATGATTTTTATATTTTTTTTTAATTTTTCGTAAACATAGATATTTTTTGAAATTTTATTTTTTATTGAGCTTTTTAAGATTGAAGAACCAATTAAGCCACAACCAACAATTAAAATATTATTGAACATTTTTAAATATATTTTTTACTTCTTTAAGAAATAATTTATTTTCGGCAATATTGCCAATTGTTAATCTCAGATGATTGTCGATCCCATAGGTTTTCATTTCTCTTAAAATAACACCTTTTTTTTCTAATTTTTTTTCAAAGTTGTTCGCAGATAATTTACAACTATTAAAATTTAGTAGTAGAAAGTTTGCACTAATTTTATTTGAATAAATATTAAATTGCTCTAGCGATTTTTTGATTTTTTTACACCACAATAAATTGTGTTTAACTGACTTTTTAATAAATTTATTATCTTTTAGTGCCTCAATTGCACATAATTGTGCAACCTCATTAACATTAAATGGTGGTTTAATTGAATTTAAAGCATTAACAATATTTTTATCACCATAACCCCAGCCAATTCTTAAAGCCGCTAATCCATAAATTTTTGAAAATGTTCTCAATATAAATACATTTTTGTGATTTTTAAATATTTCCAGTCCTGAAGCATAGTTCCTATCTTTCATATATTCATAATACGCATCATCAATTACTAATAAAATATCTTTTCTTAATCTTTTTCTTAAATTGATTAAATCTTTTTTATAAAGATAGGTACCAGTAGGATTGTTAGGATTTGCTAAAAAGACAATTTTAGTTTTTTTGCTTACATTTTTAATTATATTATCAATAGAAATCGTAAAATTGTTCTCTTTAGAATAAATTACTTTTGCTCCTGAAATAGATGCATAAATTCTATACATCAAAAAACTAAATTGTGGCACTATAACCTGGTCACCTTTACTTAGAAATAACTGACATAGCATTTGAATAATCTCATCTGAACCAGATCCACAGATTACTTTATTAATGTCGCAATTAAATTTAGAAGAAATTTGTTTTCTTAATAGTTTAGATGTGTAGTCTGGATATTTAGAGGTACTAACACTATTTCTCAAAATTGCTTTAACTTTTGAACTTGCTCCTAATGCAGATTCATTTGCTGATAGTTTAATTATTTTTTTGGTATTATTTAAATTAGGTATTTCGTGTTTTCCAGGCTTGTATGACTGAAACTTTAGTTTTTTAAATTTCGTTAATTTCATAACTTTAAATTTTTCTGGTATTTATAGATAAATTATTATTTATTCAAATTAAATAAGTAAAAATCCCTTAAAAATTTGACATATAAAAATTGATAATGTAAACATTTATTGCGCTGATTTAACTGAATTGCGAGCGCTATAAAAAAACCGCTAAATAAGTTTTTTTTCCTCACAATTCACACAAATGCTATGAACAAAATTGATAATTTAAAAAAATATATAGTTAAAGATAAGTTAAAATTAGATTGTGGTAAAGAAATATCAAATTTTCCTTTAGCTTACGAAACTTTTGGTAAATTAAATGAGGGTAAAAATAATGGTATTTTAATATTTCATGCTTTAACAGGAGACCAATTTCCATACGGGATAAATCCTATAACAAACAAAGAAGGTTGGTGGAATTATGCACTTGGACCAAACAAAGCTATTGATACAAATAAATTTTTTGTGATTAGTGCCAACGTTATCGGAGGATGCATGGGATCATTTGGACCTTCTAGCATTGATCCTTCTACAAACAAACCGTATGGATCTAACTTTCCTGTTATTACGATTAATGACATGGTAAACGCGCAAAATTTTCTGTTAGATCATTTTAAAATCAAAAAATTATTTGCAGTTATAGGTGGGTCTATGGGTGGTATGCAAGTTCTACAATTCGTTTCTAATTTTCCAAATAAAGCGGATGTAGCAATACCAATTGCTTGTACCGCAAGTCATTCAGCGCAGAACATAGCATTGAATGAGTTAGGTAGACAGGCAATTATGGCTGATAAAGAATGGGATAAAGGTAAATATTTGGAAAACGGAAAATCTCCATCTAAAGGTTTAGCTGTAGCACGAATGGCAGCCCACATAACTTATTTATCTAAAAAAGGTTTGCAGGAAAAATTTGGTAGAAAACTCCAAGAGAGAGATGCATTAAAATTTGGTTTTGATGCAGACTTCCAAATAGAAAGTTATTTGAGATATCAAGGGTCAGTTTTTGTCGATAGATTTGATGCAAATAGCTATTTATATATAACAAGGGCAATGGATTACTTTGATTTAACAAAGCAATTTGATGGAAATCTCTCAGATGCTTTTAAAGGAAGTAAAACAAAATTTTTTATAATTTCTTTCACTTCTGATTGGCTTTATCCTACATCCGAAAATAGAGAAATTGTTATTGCGTTAAATGCAATTGGGGCTGATGTTGGATTTATTGAAATAACTTCTGATAAAGGTCACGATTCATTTTTATTAGATGTGCCAGATTTTTTAAATTCAGTTAAAAACTTTTTAAATAATTCATATAAAAATATTCATGAAGCAAGAGTTTAAAATAATTTCCTCATTAATAAATGAAAATTCGAAAATTTTAGATGTAGGGTGTGGAAATGGAGAGCTTATGAAATATATATTAGAAAATATTTCAAAAAATATAAGAGGTTTGGAAATATCAAAGAAAAACGTTCAAGAGTGTATCAAAAAAGGTTTAACAGTTATTGAGGGAAACGCTGAGTTAGATTTAGGCCAATTCCCAGATAAATCGTTTAATTATGTTATCCTAAGTCAAACACTTCAAGCTTTTTTAAATCCTGAAAAAGTTTTATATGAACTATTGAGAGTTGGAAAAAAAGCAATTGTGACAATACCAAATTTTGGTCACTGGAAGGTAAGATTAGATTTGCTGTTTAAAGGTACAATGCCTGTAACTGAGAATTTGCCTAATGAATGGTATAATACCCCAAATTTGCATATGTGCACAATAAAAGACTTTGTAACTTTCTGTAACCAAAGGGAGTTAAAATTGACAAAATCTATTTCTTTAAGTGGAAAAAAAGTTTCCTATATTAAAAAAAGTAATTTAAATTATAAAAATCTTACTTCAGAGTTAGGAATATTTGAAATAGAAAAATAATATGCGAATTATAACAGTCAAATGCCTAGATGATAATTTTTCTTATATTCTCATAAATGAGAAAAGTAATAACGCCTGTGTAATTGATCCGGGAGAATCAAAGCCAATAATTGACACTATTATAAAAGAAAAGGTAAATTTAAAATATATACTAAATACGCACCATCATAGTGATCATGTAGGTGGAAATTTAGATTTAAAAAAAAAATTTAATTCTAATGTAATAGGCTTCAATAAAGATAAAGATAATATTCCCGGAATTAATATTTTTGTTAAAGATAAAGAATTATATCGAAATAATGATTTTGAATTTACAACATATCACACTCCTGGTCATACTAAAGGTCATGTAATATTCCATTTTCATATTCAAAATTTATTATTTACCGGAGATACACTTTTCTCTTTGGGCTGTGGGAGAATTTTTGAAGGGTCATACGGCCAAATGTTTAATTCTTTAAAATTAATTAAAAATTTTTCAAAAGATACATTGATATATTTTGGTCACGAGTATACTTTTCAAAATTCAAAATTCTGTAGCCATCATGATCCTAATAACAGCAAACTAAAAAATAAAATTTTAGAAATTACAGATAAAAAAAAAAATAATGTACCGACAACACCAACTTATTTAAAAGAAGAACTAGACTGTAATATTTTTCTAAAATGTAAAGATTTAAATTCCTTTTCAAAATTGAGAGAATTAAAGGATAATTTCTAGGTTATTCAACTTGACTAAAAGGAGCCTCTGACTATATTGCTGTTAATAAATTTTAAATTAAAATGTCTTTTGCGATAATAAAAACTGGTGGAAAACAATACAAAGTAAGTGCTGGAGAAATAATTAAAGTAGAGCTGTTGAAAGATTCAAAACCTGAATCAAAAATAGAGTTTAAAGAAGTTCTAGCATATGGCGATGAAAAGTCTTTTGAAATTGGTAGTCCGACTGTAGATGGTGCAAAGGTTGAGGCAGATTTAATTAAAAACTCGAAAGAAAGAACAGTTTTAATTTTTAAAAAAAGAAGACGTAAGAATTCAAGAAGAAAAAACGGACACAGACAACAATATTCAATGGTGAGAATTAACAGAATATTTTCTAAAGATGGCTCTGTAATAGCAGAAGCTGAAAAATATGTTAAAAAAGAAAAAAAATTAGAAAATTTAAAAACTGAGGAAAAAAAATAATATTTTATTATGGCAACAAAAAAAGCAGGTGGTTCGTCGAGGAATGGAAGAGATAGTGCCGGTAGAAGACTAGGGGTAAAAAAATACGGTGGTGAAATAGTTCTTCCAGGAAACATAATCATTAGGCAAAGAGGTACAAAAATTTTCCCAGGAGACAATGTAAAAATGGGGAAAGATCATTCAATTTTTTCAGTTATTAAGGGTAAGGTTATTTTTAAAAAAAGTAAATCTGATAGAACTGTAGTTTCAGTAAAACCCAACTAATTAATCCAACTATAACATTGTAGTATGAAATTTCTAGACCAAGTAAAAATATATATAAAAGCAGGCGATGGAGGATCAGGTTCACCTAGTTTTAGACGAGAAAAATTTATTGAGTTTGGTGGACCGGATGGAGGTGATGGAGGAAAAGGTGGATCAGTTATTTTAACATCTGAGAGGAACTTAAATACCTTAATAGATTTTCGTTATCAGCAACACTTTAAGGCAAAAAGAGGCGAAGATGGCAGAGGCAAAAACCAAACAGGTAGAGGTGGTGAAAATTTATATTTAAAGGTTCCTGTTGGTACACAAGTTTACGAGGAAGATAACAAAACATTAATATACGATTTTAAAAAAGAAAACGAAGAGTACGTAGCAGCAATAGGTGGTAAGGGAGGATTTGGTAATACTAAATTTAAATCTTCCACAAATAGAGCTCCAAAGAAATTTACTAAAGGAAAAATAGGAGAAGAATTTTGGATATGGCTCCAACTTAAAACAATTGCAGATATTGGTATTATAGGTCTGCCTAATGCTGGCAAATCTAGTTTGTTGGCATCAGTAACTAGCGCAAAGCCTAAAATTGCAAATTATAAATTTACCACACTAAACCCAAATTTAGGAGTTGCACAATATGATGATAAAGAAATTACTTTGGCAGACATCCCTGGTTTGATCGAAAATGCTCATTCCGGAGTTGGACTGGGGATTAAATTTTTAAAACATATTGAGAGATGTAAAACCTTACTACATTTAATTGATGTTAATGAAAAAGATTTGATAAGATCGTATAATCAAGTAAGAGGCGAATTAGGTAAATATAGTAAAAAGCTATTAAAAAAGGAAGAAATTGTAATTTTTAATAAAGTTGATTTGATAGAAACTTCAGAACTAAATGTTAAAAAAAAAGAATTTAAGCGTAAGACTGGAAAAGAAATATGGATATTATCAACATTAGAAAAAAAACTTGTGTCAAAAATTAAAGCTAAAGTAATTAAATATGTATCTTAAGAATTATAAAACTATAGTAATCAAGGTTGGTTCATCTCTTTTAATTGATGCTAAGAAAAAAGTAAGAAGAACATGGTTAGAAAAATTTGCTTTAGATATTAAAGATTTAAAAAATAAAAAAAAAAATGTCATAATTGTAAGTTCTGGAGCTATTGCTTTAGGTTGTGAAAAACTAAAAATAAACAAAAAAAGCATAAAGCTTGATAAGAGCCAGGCTGTTGCCTCAATTGGTCAGATTGAATTAATGAATTTATATAAAAACATATTTAATAAATATAAAATTAATTTATCACAGATTTTAATTACTCTAGAAGACACTGAAAAAAGACGTAGAGCAATAAATGCAAAAAGAACTTTTGAAAATCTTTTTGACCTTAATTACGTCCCAATAGTGAATGAAAACGACAGTATTGCTACTTCCGAAATAAAGTATGGGGATAATGATAGACTAGCGTCAAGAGTAGCTCAAATATTGGGGGCTGATTGTTTAATCTTACTTTCAGATGTAGATGGACTGTATTCTTCAAATCCAAAAATTAATAAAAATGCAAAATTAATTAATAAGATTAAAAACATTGATACGCACATCGAAAAAATTGCAACTAAAAGTATTGGTGAACATGGCACAGGAGGTATGACAACTAAGATTGAGGCTGCTAAAATTTGTCAAAACTCAGGATGCAATATGGTAATAGCAAATGGTTTAATGAATAGGCCAATTTTAAATATTGATAAAACAAACAAAGGCACTTGGTTTTTGCCAAAAGTTTCAAAGTTGCATGCAAGGAAAAAGTGGATTATTAGCTCAATTTCACCTAAAGGAGATTTAATAATAGATGATGGTGCGGTACAAGCACTAAAAAAAGGTAAAAGTCTTTTAGCCACGGGTATAAAAAAGGTTAATGGGCAATTTATTAAAGGTGACCATATAAGAATATTGGATAAAAATAATAAAGAGTACGCGAGAGGATTAAGTTCGTTTAGCTCAGTAGAAATTAAAAAAATTCAAGGTCAACATTCAAATAAAATTAAAGATTTGTTAGGATACGTATCTAAATCTGAGGTTATACATAAAGATGATATGGTAGAGGTTTAAATGAAAAATAAATTAATTGAAATATGTAAAAATGCTAAGAAAGCAAGTAATCAAGTTATAGATAATAAGATTAAGAATAAAGTTCTTCTTAAATTCGCTCAATTAGTAAATAAAAATAAATTTAAAATTTTATCGAATAATAAAAAAGATGTATTTAACGCAAAAAAAAATGGTTTAAAAAATAATATGATACAAAGGCTTGAATTAAATGAAAAAAAAATTGAGGATATTATTTCTAGTATCAAACAGATATCTAGGATGAAAGATCCTGTAAATGTAATTTTAAAAAAATGGAAAAGACCTAATGGGTTAAAAATGAGAAGGGTAACTGTTCCATTGGGGGTAGTTGGCGTAATTTATGAAAGCAGACCCAATGTAACCTCTGATGTTTCGTGTCTATGCTTTAAATCGGGTAACTGTGTAATTTTAAAAGGAGGATCGGAGGCTTATTATAGTAACAAGTTAATTTCTGATCTATTTCGTGAGGCACTGAAATTTTACAACGTTAATATAAATTACGTTCAGTTTATAAAGCATAAGAGCAGAAAAATAGTTCAATTAATGCTGTCTAACACGAAAGATTATATCGATGTAATTATTCCTAGAGGGGGTAAAGGTCTGGTTAAAACTGTGCAGGATTATTCAAAAATTCCAGTGATAGGTCATTTAGAAGGAGTCTGTCATACATATGTCGATGAACATGCAAACTTGAAAATGGCTGAAAAAATTGTAGTTAACGCTAAAATGAGAAATACAAGTATTTGTGGAGCAACTGAAACTTTGTTAATTCACGAGAAAGTTTTAAAAAAATACGCTCATTCAATATTAAAGAAATTAGAGAAGAAAAATTGTATAATTTATGCTGATAAAAAAATTCAAAATATTTATAAAGGAAGAACTAAGAGTGCAAATTTAAGTGATTGGAGTAAAGAATATTTGTCGGCTGAAATTGCAGTAAAATCTGTAAAGAATTTGGATGAAGCGATAAATCATATAAATACATATGGTACAATGCACACTGATGCAATCATCACAAAAGATAAAAGAAAAGCTAATTTATTTATGAAAAAAGTTAAAAGCTCAATTGCTATTCATAATTCTTCAACACAGTTTGCGGATGGTGGGGAATTTGGTTTTGGAGGAGAAGTTGGAATTTCTACTAGTAAACTTCCACCTAGAGGTCCTGTAGGTCTTGCTCAGTTGGTTACATATAAGTACGAAGTCTATGGGTCGGGTCAAGTAAGAGATTAATTTGAGAAAATTAGGAAAAAAGAAATTAGGAATTCTGGGTGGCTCTTTTGATCCACCGCATGTAGGACACTTAAAAATTTCTATAGAAGCAAAAAAAAGATTTAAATTAAATACTGTTATATGGGCTATAACAAATAAGAATCCATTTAAGAATAAATGTGAAAATAGTTTAAAAGAAAGAATTTTTTTATCTAAGAAGTTAGCCTTAAAAAATAAATTTATAAAAATAGAATATTACGAGAAAAAATTGCGATCCAATAGAACAATTAATTTGATCAGATTTATAGAAAAAAAATATCATAATACACAACTATTTTTTATTATTGGGGCCGATAATTTAATTAATTTTCATAAATGGCATAAATGGAGAGACATTTGTGACAAATGTAAAATATTGGTTTTTGACAGAGATGGCTACAAGTTGAAATCACTTAAATCTGTCGCTTACCAAAAAATGGGTGACAAAACTTTTGATTTTATTACATTTAAAAAAGTCAATATTTCATCTTCAAAATTAAGAAAATTTTGATACAGTAAATCATTATTTGGTAATAATTTGAATTTAAAAGACAAAATCATAAAAACTCTGGACAGCAATAAAGCATCAAATATCGTAGCAATTGATTTGGAAGGAAAATCCTCCGTTGCGGACTATATGATAATAGCTAGCGGAACATCATCTAGACATTTACAATCTTTGTCGGAACAAGTTTTAAGTGAATTCAAACGTCAGGGTATAGTAGACTCAAAAATTGAGGGCAAAGATAGCAATGATTGGAAATTGGTAGATGGTATAGATCTTATAGTTCATTTATTTAATCCAGAAAAAAGAAAGTTTTATGAATTAGAAAAAATGTGGTCGGAATTAATTCCGAAAGAAAAAGTAATAATATGAAATTTAATCTAAAAAACTTATTTATTATATTTTTTATAGTTTTTAATTTTTTAACTCTATCTTCAAAATCTGAGGAAGATATTTATAAAAAAATAGATCTATTTAGTGAGGTATTAAACAAAATAAATAAGCAGTATGTTGATGATGTTAATCAAAGCGAGATGATGGATGCAGCTATAAATGGTGTATTACAATCTCTCGATCCTTACTCAGCGTATATGTCACCAGAAATGTTTAAAAATATGGCTACTGAAACAAGTGGGGAATTTGGAGGTCTTGGAATTGAAGTAGGAATGGAGGCAGGAGTTGTAAAAGTTATATCACCTATAGATAACTCACCAGCTTACAGAGTTGGTGTTAAGGCTGGCGATTACATAGTCAAAATCAATGAAATACAAGTGCAAGGAAAATCTTTAACTGAAGCTGTGGAGTTAATGAGAGGTCCGGTTGGCTCAGATATAGAAATAACAGTGAGACGAAGAGGAGAAAGAAAAGCACTAACTTTTACAATTACTAGAGAAATTATTGAAGTTGCATCTGTTAAAACAGAAATTAAAGATAAAAATGTTGGTTATATCAGGTTAACTTCATTTAATGAAAATAGTTCTGACCAAATTAAAAAGAAATTGAGTGAATTTAAGAAAAACAAAAATATAGAAAAATATATTTTAGATCTGAGAAATAATCCTGGTGGATTGCTATCACAAGCAATTAAAATTTCAGATTTCTTTCTTGAAAATGGTGAAATAGTTTCAACAAAAAGTAGAAAAAATTCTGAAAATAGAAAATGGTTTGCAAAAAAAGGAGATATAATTAATGGTGATACTATTTTGGTTCTAATAAATTATGGATCAGCTTCTGCATCTGAAATAGTTGCAGGCGCTTTGAAAGATCACAAGAGAGCAATTTTAATTGGTGAGGCCACTTATGGGAAAGGGTCTGTTCAATCAATAATACCATTAGACAATAAAGGTGCAATTAGACTTACAGTTTCAAAATATTATTTACCCTCTGGGGACTCAATATCCGATGTTGGAGTTGTTCCTGATTTTGAAGTCGCTGAGGAAAATGACTCATTTAGAATTAATACCGAGACTGACAACCAACTAGATTTCGCATTGAAACTTCTGAATGGTTGAGAATGTTAGAAAAATATAAAAATCTTCCTTTGAGAAACGGAGTTGGAATTGTAATTTTAAATAAGCAGAATAAAATTTTTGTAGCGAAAAGAATTGATAATCCAAAAAATTTTTGGCAAATGCCTCAAGGTGGTGTTGATGAAGGTGAGGATTTATACCATGCTGCTTTAAGAGAATTAGAAGAGGAAACAAGTATAAAAAGTGTGAGTTTACTAAAAGAAGTAGAGGATATACTTACTTATGAATTGCCAGATTATTTACTAGGTATTATTTGGAAAGGCAAATTTAGAGGACAGAAACAGAAATGGTACATTATGCGTTTTAATGGAGAAGATAGTGAAATTAACATAAAGACGAAAAAACCGGAATTTTTTGAATGGAAATGGGAATCTAATGAAAATTTAACTAATGTTGTTGTTCCATTTAAATTAAATGTTTACAAAAAAATTCAACAAGAAGTTAACAATCTAATATTTAAGAAGTAGAGATAGATCTTAAACTTTCAATTTTTTGTTCAATAAGGAATTTTTTTTGGTCATCAAGATCTGGGTTTTCTAGGGATTTCTCAGCGTCACTTAAATTTTTATCAATGACTGATTTATCAAAGTCTTTTAAATTAAAAATTGAACTTGTCAGCACAGATAAATTATTATCTTTAAACTCAACGATACCATCATCTACATAAAACTTTTCTTCAACATTTTTTGAAAAAATTTTAATTATACCTGGCTTAAGAAAGGAAATTATCGATATATGGTCCTTTAAAATTCCCATCTCTCCTTCAAATGCTGGTACTATAACTTCTGTAACATTCTCGCTTGAAAAGAAAGATTTTTCTGGATTTACAATTTCTACTTTAAACTCTTCGCTCATTAAGCTGCTGCTTCTTTTGCCATTTTTTCTGCCTTTTCTACTGCTTCTTCAATTGTACCAACCATGTAAAAAGCCGCTTCTGGTAAATGATCATATTCACCTTTACAAATTGCATCAAAACCTTTGATTGTCGATTCTAAATCAACAAGTTTACCTGGAGACCCTGTAAAAACTTCTGCAACGAAAAAAGGTTGAGATAAGAATCTTTGAATTTTTCTAGCTCTTGCAACTGTAAGTTTGTCTTCCTCAGATAATTCATCCATTCCTAATATAGCAATAATATCTTGTAAAGATTTATAAGTTTGTAGTATTTTTTGTACTTCCCTTGCTACTCTATAGTGCTCATCTCCAACGACTCTCGGATCTAGTATTCTTGAAGTTGAGTCTAACGGGTCGACTGCTGGATAAATACCTAACTCTGCAATTTGTCTAGACAATACCGTAGTTGCATCTAGGTGTGAGAAAGATGTAGCTGGTGCCGGGTCTGTTAAATCATCTGCAGGAACATAAATTGCTTGTACAGACGTAATTGAACCCTTATTTGTTGTTGTAATTCTTTCTTGAAGATTTCCCATATCAGTTGCTAAAGTAGGTTGATAGCCTACTGCAGAGGGTATTCTTCCTAATAGCGCAGAAACCTCAGAGCCCGCTTGTGTAAAACGAAAAATATTGTCCACAAAAAATAAAACGTCCTGGCCCTCTTGATCTCTAAAATACTCTGCAACTGTTAATCCTGTTAAAGCTACTCTTGCTCTAGCACCTGGAGGTTCGTTCATTTGGCCATATACTAATGCAGCTTTTGAACCATCACCATCTGGTTTGATTACTCCCGACTCAATCATTTCGTGATAAAGATCATTTCCTTCTCTAGTTCTTTCTCCAACTCCTGCAAACACAGAAAAGCCCCCGTGCGCTTTTGCAATGTTATTTATTAATTCCATTATAATAACTGTCTTGCCAACTCCTGCTCCACCAAATAAACCTATTTTTCCGCCTTTTGCATATGGTGCTAATAAATCAATTACCTTAATTCCAGTTACTAAAATTTCTGTTTCCGTAGACTGATCATTAAATGAAGGTGCTTGTCTATGTATTGGCCAATTTTCTTTTGTTTGAACATTTCCTTTTTGGTCTATAGGTTCGCCAATTACATTTATTATCCTGCCTAATGTTTCAGGACCGACTGGGACTTGTATTGGTTTTCCAGTATCAACTACTTCATCACCTCTTTTTAAACCTTCTGTACTATCCATAGCTATTGTTCGTGCACTCGATTCTCCTAAATGCTGAGCAACCTCTAAGACCAATCTGGTTCCGCCATTGTTGCATTCTAATGCGGTTAATATTTCAGGTAATTCACCGTCAAATTTAACGTCAACTACCGCTCCTATAACTTGTGTAATGTATCCTTTTTTGCTCATAATTATAAACTTTCTGCTCCTGATATTATTTCTATTAACTCTTTTGTAATTGCTGCTTGACGACTTCTATTGTATTCAATAGATAATTTGTCAACCAATTCGCCCGCGTTTCTAGTTGCATTATCCATAGCTGTCATTCTAGATCCTTGTTCGCTTGCTGAATTCTCTAACATTGCCTTGAAAATTTGTGTTGAAATATTCTTTGGTAATAAGTTATTCAATATTTCGTCCTCATCAGGCTCAAACTCATAATTTAAATTATCCTTTTCTGGTGTATCTGCATTTTCTTCTTTTTGAAGTGGTATGATTTGTTGTTTTTGAGGAATTTGTGTCATAACATTTTTAAATTGATTATAAAAAATGTGGCAAACGTCAAATTCTTCTTTTTCAAATTTTTCTAAAACAATTTTACCTACTTTATCTGCATCAAAATAATTAATATTTTTTGACTCTTTAAACGTGATTTTTTCAATTATCTGATTGCTATAATTTCTTTTTAATTGATCATAACCTTTCATACCTACAGTTATAATTTTTAAATTTTTTCCTTGTTTTTTTATATCCTCGAAATGACTTTTCGCTTTTTTAATAATATTTGTGTTAAAACCTCCGCATAAACCCCTATCTGCTGTAAGCACTACACATAAATGAGTATCATCTTTACCAGTCCCAACAAGAAGTTTTGATGAATTTTCTTTATCGGATACTCCGCCTGATAAGTTAAGTATTATATTGTTCATTCTTTCTGAATAAGGTCTACCTTTTTCCGCGTTCTCTTGTGCTTTTCTTAACTTTGCTGTGGCTACCATTTTCATAGCTTTCGTAATTTTTTGAGTGGATTTAACACTAGTTATTCTTTTCTTTAAATCATCTAAGCTTGGCATAAATTACTTCATATTACTTTTTAAACTTGAAATAACCTCAGAAAGTTTTTTTTCATTTTCATCATCAAGTTTTCCAGTATTTCTAATTGACTCAATTATGTCAGAATTTTCATTCTTACATTTTTCTATTACTTTTTGTTCAAAATCTGAAATGTTTTTTAATTCTATATCATCTAAAAAACCCCTTACACCACAGAATATTGAAATTACCTGTTCCTCTACTGTCATAGGAGAGTATTGTTTTTGCTTTAGAAGTTCAGTTAGTTTTGAACCTCTGTTTAGTAACTGTTGTGTTGAAGCATCTAAGTCAGAACCAAACTGAGCAAAGGCAGCCATCTCTCTATATTGTGCAAGTTCTAATTTTATAGAACCAGCGACTTTTTTCATTGCTTTTGTTTGAGCAGCTGAACCAACTCTAGAAACTGATAATCCTACATTAATTGCTGGTCTAATTCCTTGGTTAAATATCTCTGTTCCTAAAAAAATTTGTCCATCTGTGATAGAAATAACATTTGTTGGTATATATGCAGAGACGTCTCCTGCTTGTGTTTCAATTATCGGCAAGGCAGTTAATGAACCCCCTCCACTTTCATCGTTTAATTTTGCTGCTCGTTCTAATAATCTGCTATGAAGGTAAAATACGTCACCTGGATAAGCTTCTCTTCCTGGAGGTCTTCTTAGCAATAATGACATCTGTCTATATGCAACTGCTTGCTTCGACAAGTCGTCATAGATTATTAAAGCATGCATCCCATTGTCTCTAAAGTATTCGCCCATTGTGCATCCAGTATATGGAGCCAAAAATTGTAGTGGCGCCGAGTCTGATGCTGTGGCAGATACAATAGTTGTATATTCCATAGCTCCAGCATCCTCTAAGGTTTTTACAATCTGGGCAACAGTTGATCTCTTTTGACCTACTGCAACATATATACAATAAAGTTTCTTACTTTCATCGTCTGACTCGTTAATTTTCTTTTGATTTATAATGGTATCGATTGCAACTGCGGTTTTTCCCGTTTGTCTGTCACCAATAATAAGTTCTCTTTGACCTCTTCCCACGGGTATTAAGCTATCAATAGCTTTTAATCCTGTTTGCATTGGTTCGCTCACAGATTTTCTTGGAATAATACCAGGGGCTTTGACCTCAACTCTATTTCTTTTTAATGATTTATCTAGTGATCCTTTGCCATCAATAGGATTCCCTAATGCATCAACTACTCTTCCTAATAATTCTTTACCAACTGGTACGTCAACAATAGCACCAGTTCTTTTTACAGTATCACCTTCTTTGATGGCCCTGTCATCACCAAATATTACTACTCCGACATTGTCACTCTCTAAATTAAGAGCCATACCTTTGGAGCCATCAGAAAATTCTACCATCTCTCCAGCCTGAACATTGTCTAAGCCATAAATTCTTGCAATACCATCTCCTACTGACAAAACTTGACCAACCTCGGAAACTTCTGCTTTGTCACCGAATTTTTTTATTTGCTCTTTTAAAATCTTTGTTACTTCTGAAGGATTTATTTCCATTTATGCCTCTATCATTTTTGTTTCTAATTGTTGTAATTTACTTTTAATTGAAGTGTCAATCATCACACTTCCAATCTGTATTATCAAACCCCCTATCAAACTAGGGTCATGTTCAAAATTTAATTTTAGGTTTGTTCCAAAGTTTTCTGTTAAATCTTTTTTTATATTATTTATTTCTTCATCATTTAGTTTTTTCGCAGCTTTAAGTTTTGCAATTATTTCACCTTTTTTATTTGAGCTTATAATTAAAAAATCTTTTAAAATCTTCTCCAAATAAAATAGTCTAGCTTTGTTTACTAAAAAGCATAAAAATTTATTGAATATATCACTGAGATTAAATTTTTTTGAGAAAGCGATTACTACTTGCATCAATTCATCCTTTTTTATTGTTGGATCTTTTATTAAATTTCTAAAATCTGCGTTTTCACCAATTAGTTTTAATATTGAGTTAACTTCATCTTCAACTTTTGACAAATCTTTAGACTCCTCGGCTAATTCGTATAATGCCTGAGAATAGCTATTATTTGCAGTAAGTGTAAGATTATTTGAAGTCAATTAATGTTCCTTATTTACTCTAAAATTGGCAATTAATTAGCATAACTAGTATTTCCCTTCAAGCGACAGATTTACCAAAACATGTATATTTTATTAATTAATTAAAGCTAATAGGATCAACATCAACCGTCAGTTTTATTTCGGGTTGAATTTTGAAATTTTTTAATGCTTTCGACAAATTATTTTGAATTGTCATAGATTTGCTTGCTCTTATTAGGATCCTATTTCTGTATTTTTTTTTAATTTTGTAAATAGGAGCTTGGACAGGACCAAGTATTTTGCCACTTATTTTTTTAGAAAGATAATTTTTAAGTTCATTTGAAAAGTCAAATAACTTTTTTTCATTTGAAGCAGTTAATATAATTGCAATAAACCTTTCATATGGAGGCAAATTATATTTTTTTCTTATTTCAAGTTCATTTTCTAAAAAATTGAATGGATCCTGATTAACAATCTGATTTATTGTTTTTGAGTTGAGATCATATGTTTGAAAGTATACTGTTGCAGGTTTTCCAGCTCTTCCTGCTCTACCAGATAATTGATGATACAATTGTAAATTTTTTTCGGATGATCTTAAATCATGTCCCATGGATGATAAATCAATATCTAAAACTATAATACAGTTCAAATTTGGAAAATGAAAACCTTTAGAAATTAATTGAGTTCCAACAAGTATATTTATATCATTATTTATTATCTTCTTTAGAGTTTCTTTAGAAGATTTTTTACTCATAGTATCACTTGAAAATATTACCGAATTAAATTTAGGAAATTTTTTTTTTACCTCTTCACTTATTCTTTCTACTCCAGGGCCACTAAAAATAACATCACAGTTAAGATTCTTACTACATTTTCTCTGTAATTCAGTTTTATAACCACAATAGTGGCATATAAGTTTATTTGTATTTAAATGATAAACTAAATTTATGGAACAATTAGGACATGAGAAAACCTTATGACAATTTTTACAAATTACATAAGGAGAATAGCCTCTTCTATTTAAGAAAAAAAGGACCTGATCACCATTAAGTAGATGACCTTGTACTCTGCTTTTTGTAAGCGGACTTATCCAAGATTTACTTTCTAATCTATTTTGATTTAAATTAATTATCTCGTATTTAGGTAAATTATAGTTTTTGTATCTATTTATTAATCTTGAAAAAGAATATTTTTTTTTTTGAATATTTTCATACGTTTCAATTGAAGGAACTGCGCTTACAAGATTTATGGGAATATTTTGAAATTGTGCACGGGCTACAGCCATATCTCTGGCATTATAAGTTACACCTTCGTCTTGTTTGTATGACTGATCGTGTTCCTCATCTACAACTATTTCTCCTAAATTTTTAAATGGCAAAAATAAAGAGGACCTTGCACCTATTACCACCTTAATTTTTCCTAAGGCTAGTCCATTCCATATAATTTTCTTGTTTTTTTTTGTAATTTGAGAGTTCCAAATTGCAGGTCGGAAACCGAAAAAATGCTCAAATTTTTTTTCGAAATCAAATGTTAATCCAATTTCGGGCAATAATATTAAACATTGATAGCCTTCTCTAATTTTATTTTTAATTGATTGAAAATATACGTATGTTTTACCAGATCCAGTTGTGCCTTGTAAAACATGAACTCTAAATTTATCTTTTATTTTATCTATATTAATTAAAGCTTTTTTCTGTTCATCGGATAATTCAATATCTTGAATCTTAGTTTTAAAATTATACTTTTCGTAATCAAACTTTAAATTATTTTCAACAGCCTTTTTATTTAAAAGATGTAGTTTAAGCGACATACCTTTAGGAATTAGATTATATTCTGAAAACCAATTAAAAAAATTTATTGTATTTAAACTTAATTTCGGAATATCAAGTTTTTTTATAATTTTTTTTATTTTAAATACTTTGTTCTTTTTTTCTTCAAATTTATCCCAAACGACACCATTTAAAGTATTTTTACCAAAAGGAACCTCAACATACTGGCCAATGTTAAGTTTTATATCACTTTCATACGTAAATGGATGATCGAATATGTTTGGTAAAAGCACAGGATACTTCATAATTATTTAATTTGTATATTACGAATGTATTTGTCTTTTATCTACTGATAAAGCTGCTTCCTTTATTGCCTCTGAAAAGGTTGGGTGTGCGTGACAAGTTCTTGCAATATCTTCTGAACTTGCGCCAAATTCCATTGCAACCGACATCTCAGCAATCATTTCACCTGCATGAGGTCCTATAATATGAACACCTAAAACCTTGTCTGTCTTATTATCTGCTAATATTTTTACAAAACCTTCTGGTTTATTAATCGCTTTTGCCCTGGAATTAGCCATAAATGGAAATTTACCAACTTTATATCCTTGATTTATTTTTTTTAGTTCCTCCTCAGATTTTCCAACATAAGCCACCTCCGGCGTAGTGTAGATAACCCCTGGTATTAAATCGTAATTCACGTGCCCTGCTTGACCAGATATTAGTTCTGCTACTGCTATACCTTCTTCTTCAGCTTTATGTGCTAACATCGGTCCCTCAATTACGTCTCCGATAGCATAAATGTTATTTACATTTGTTTGAAAATTTTTGTTTACTTTTATTCTTCCTTTACTATCTGTATTAATACCAATTTTTTCTAAATTTAAATTTTTGGTGTAAGGTTTTCTACCAACTGAAACTAGCACTACATCACACTCGTGCAACACTTTTTTTTGATTTACATCTATTACCTCTATATTTATTCCTTTTTCTGTTTTGTAAACTTTTTCGACTTTTGTACTTAAATGGAATTTTAAACCTTGTTTCTTTAAAATTTTTAAAAATTCACTTGATATTTCTTTATCTAATCCTGGGGTAATATGGTCAAGAGTTTCAATTACATAAACTTCTGAACCCAATCTGGACCATACAGATCCCATTTCTAGTCCAATATAACCACCACCAATTATAAACATTTTTTGTGGGACTTTGCTCATACTCAAAGCACCTGTAGATGACAAAATTTTTTCCTCATCAAAACTCAACCCAGGTAGCGAAGCTGCTTCAGATCCGGTGCTTAAGACAATATTCTTACTTTCAATTGTTTGTTTATTATTTTTGTCTTCTACTAATATTTTATTTTTATCCAAAAGACTTCCCTTACCTTTAAGATAAGTAACTTTATTTTTTTTAAATAAAAACTCTACGCCTTTAGTTAGAATTGTTACTGCTTTGTCTTTATTTTGCATCATTTTACCTAAATTCAATTTAATATCTCCTGTTTCAATACCAATTTTAGAGAAACTTTGGGCTTCATGAAATGCTTCAGATAAATTTAATAAACTTTTAGATGGTATACATCCAATATTTAGGCATGTACCTCCTAATGAACCTCTTGATTCAATACAAGCGGTTTTTAAGCCAAGTTGAGAGGATCTTATAGCACAGACATATCCTGCTGGACCACCACCAATAACGACAACATCAAATTTTTCAGACATTTAATTTTCTAAAAATAACTTTTCAGGATCCTCTAAATATTGTTTTATCTCTTTTAAAAATGAAACTGCTTCTTTTCCATCAATCATTCTGTGATCGTAAGACAATGCAAGATACATTATTGGTCTTATCTTTATTTCATTGTTTACTACCACTGGTCTTTCTACAATATTATGCATTCCTAATACTCCTGACTGAGGTGGATTTAGTATTGGTGTTGACAGCATAGATCCATATACACCTCCGTTACTTATAGTAAAAGTTCCACCCTGAAGATCTTCAATTGAAAGATTTCCATTATTTGCCTTTTCGGATAGAGTTTTTATCTCTGACTCAATATCGGAAAAAGACATCTCATCTGCATTTTTAAGAACTGGAACAACCAAACCTTTGTCTGTTCCAACAGCAAAACTAATATTAAAATAATTTTTATAAATTATATCATCATTTTCTATTTCTGCGTTTATAGCTGGATAAGATTTTAAACTTTTTACAGATGCTTTTACAAAAAAAGACATAAATCCTAATTTAACTCCAAATTTTTTTTGAAATTCATCTTGGTTATTTTTTCTGAATGAAATAATTTCAGACATATCTACCTCGTTGAAGGTCGTCAACATTGCTGCATTTTCCTGAGCCGATTTTAATCTTTTCGCTATGGTTTGTCTTAGTCGTGTCATTTTAATTCTTTCCTCAGGCCCATATTTAACTTTTCTCTGATTAGGCTCAGGCTTTTTACTCATAAGTTTTAATAAATCACCTTTTAAAATAGTTCCATTCTTTCCAGAACCTTTAATGCCCTCAAGTTTAATATTTTGTTCGTTTACAATTTTTCTAACAGCTGGTGATAAATGTTTATTAATTATTGTCGATTTTCCATTTTTAACTTCATCAGTTAAAATTAAAGGTGCTTCTTCCTCAGATTCATTTTCAAACATTGAAGTTTCATTTTGAGCTTCTTTTTCAGTTTCTTTAGTAGGTTCTTTTGACTTTGCTGTTTCCGCCTCTTTAATAATTTTTTCGGTTATCGGAGGAATTTTTTCGCTTACATTTTCGTTTTTTTCTTTTTTTTTTGTTTCGTTTGATACAGTTCCTAATACAGATCCAACCTCAACATTCTCACCATCTTTAGAATTTATTTTTTCTATTACACCACTTACTGGAGATGGAACTTCTAGATTTACTTTGTCAGTTTCTAATTCTACGACAGGTTCATCTACTGCAACATGCTCGCCTTCTTTTTTTAACCACTTTGCGACTGTTGCTTCTGTTACACTTTCTCCTAGAACTGGTACTAATATATTTTCACTCATTTATTTAAATACTTCATAAATTATTTCTTCCTGTTGAGCTGAATGTCTTTTAGCATAACCAGTTGCAGGTGATGCAGCTGCATTCCTTCCAATATAAGAAATTTTATTATTATTAGCCCCAATATAATCCAAAGTCCATTGTATATAATCTCTAACAGAGTTCCAAGCTCCCATATTTTTTGGCTCCTCTTGACACCAGTAAAAATGGGCATTTTTGGAGTATTTTTTAATTTCTCTAACTAATGGTTTTACTGGGAAAGGATATAATTGTTCTATCCTTACAAAAACTACGTCGTCTCTTTTTAAATTTTCTCTAGCTTTGATTAAATCAAAGTAAACTTTGCCTGAGCAAATAATTACCTTCTTTATATCGGCATCAGGCTTTAGCTTAATAAAATTCGTATCATCTAAATATGAATGATCACTTAAAACTCTATGAAATGAGTTTGATTTGTCAAAATCCTCTAATTTGGAAACGCAAAATTTATTCCTAAGTAATGATTTTGGTGTCATGATAATTAATGGTTTTCTAAAATCTCTGTGTATTTGTCTTCTTAACACATGAAAATAGTTCGCAGGTGTAGTACAGTTCACCACTTGTAGATTTTCTTGACCACATAATTGTAAAAATCTTTCTAATCTAGCTGAAGAATGTTCCGGCCCTTGACCTTCATAACCGTGCGGAAGCAACAATACTAAACCTGATGCACGATTCCATTTTCTTTCACCTGAGGCAATAAATTGATCAATTACTACTTGAGCCCCGTTTGCGAAGTCACCAAACTGAGCTTCCCAAATAGTTAAAGTTTCAGGTTCAACCAGGCTATAACCATACTCAAAACCTAAAACTGCTAATTCAGAAAGAAAACTGTCGACAATTTCAAAATTTTTTTGATTTTTCGAAATATTATTTAAAGGTATATATCTTGAATTATCTTCTTGGTTCCTCAAAACGGAATGCCTCTGGCTAAAAGTTCCTCTACCAGAGTCTTGCCCAACTAATCTTACAGGAAATCCCTCATTTAAAAGTGATCCAAAAGCAAGCGCCTCTGACGTTGACCAATCTATATTTTTTTTTGCTAATATACTTTCATGTCTTTTGGAAAATATTTTTTTTATGGTTTTGTGAACTTTTAATTGATCTTCTAAACTATTGATTTTATTGGAAATTGATATCAATGTATTTTCATTAACACCTGTCTTGCCTCTCTTATCTTTCCCTTTTTGTGGCCTATATCTAGACCAAGTTCCCTCAAACCAATCTAATTTTGGCTTATCATCTTTTGCTGATTTAAATTGATTGTCTAGTAGCAAATTGAAATCTGTTTTATTTTTTTCGAATTCGTCATTAGAAATTGAATTTTCTTCAATAAGTTTATTTGCATAAATATTCAAAGTTGTCGGATGTTCTTTAATTTTTTTGTACATTAATGGTTGAGTGAAAGATGGTTCGTCACCTTCATTATGACCAAATCTTCGATAGCAAATTATATCAATAACTACGTCTCTATTAAATTTTTGCCTAAATTCGATTGCGATTTTTGCACAATGCACAACTGCTTCTGGATCATCGCCATTGCAATGTAGAATTGGTGCCTCAACAACTTTTCCTAAATCTGAGGGATATGGACTGGATCTTGCAAATCTAGGACTTGTAGTAAAACCGATTTGATTATTTACGATTATATGTATAGTGCCGCCTGTATTATGTCCTTTAAGACCTGACATTGCAAAACACTCTGCAACAACACCTTGGCCTGCAAATGCTGCATCTCCATGTATTAAAATTGGTATTACTTGTTTTCTTTCTTTATCACCATGAAAAAACTGTTTTGCTCTTACTTGGCCTAGAACAACTGGATTCACTGCCTCAAGATGAGATGGGTTGTCTGTTAGGCTAACATGCACTGAGTTTCCATCAAATTCTCTATTTGATGATGCACCTAAATGATATTTTACATCTCCTGCAGACTCTTCACTTTTTGAGTCTAGTTCACCTGCGAACTCATTAAAGATCCTCTTGTAAGACTTTTGCAGTACATTTGCTAATACATTTAATCTTCCTCTGTGAGGCATGCCAATTTTTATTTCTTTAACCCCTAATTGACCTCCACGTTTAATAATTTGTTCTAATGCAGGTACTAAAGATTCACCTCCATCAAGTCCAAATCTTTTAGTACCAATAAATTTTTTTGCTAAAAATTTCTCGAAACCTTCAGCTTTTATTATTGTATTTAAAATTGCTTTTTTTCCATTATTTGTAAAATTAATTTGATTTTCTTTTCGCTCCATTCTCTCTCTAAACCAAATTTTCTCTTTTGGATCTGAAATATGCATGAACTCAGCCCCAATCGTTGAACAATAAACTTTTCTCAACTTCAACATAATTTCGTTAACTGATGCATATTCTTTATCGAGGTATGAACTTAAATAAATCTTTCTATTATAATCTTCTTTTTCAAAACCATGATCTGCAGGATGCAATTCGTGTAAGTAGTCTCTTTTCATCATCCCCAATGGATCTAAATTTGCAATTAAGTGGCCTCTTATCCTATAAGCTCTTATCAAAGCGATTGCTTTGACTGAGTCAACTTTTTGTTTTTCAATATCCTCCAATTTTGAATTATCTTTGTTGCCATTATCTATTTTTTTTGACCAAGACGGACCATTTATATCTTTTATTATTGCTGATACATCTTCGTTTAACTCTTGAAAATATTTTTTCCAACTTTCTGGCAAAGAAGGATCATTGTTCACATACTTTATGTACATATGTTCAATGAAAGCACTATTATTTTGAGATAAAAATGATGTTTTTTTTAAATTTAAATTTTTTTCAGCGCTCATTAATAAAAATTATTATAGTGTCTGATAAGAAATTTTAAAGTGACAATTTGTTAAGCAATGTTTTGCCAATATCTGCAGGGGATTTTGCCATTGAAATTCCTGCTTCTTCCATAGTTTTAATTTTTTCTTCAGCGCCACCTTTACCTCCAGAAATAATAGCTCCAGCGTGACCCATTCTTCTTCCAGGTGGTGCTGTCAAACCAGCAATGAACCCGACCATGGGTTTTTTTATCCTATGATTCTTAATAAAATCAGCTGCTTCTTCCTCTGCAGATCCCCCAATTTCTCCAATCATTACAATGGACTCGGTATTTTCATCTTCTAAAAATAACTCTAAACAGTCTATGAAATTTGTACCATTTATTGGGTCACCACCTATTCCGACACAAGTTGATTGGCCGAGACCAATTTTTGAAGTTTGATCTACAGCCTCGTAAGTTAATGTTCCTGAACGTGAAACTATTCCAACTGAACCTTTCCTATGTATACTTCCGGGCATTATTCCTATTTTACACTCATCAGGGGTTATTATACCAGGACAGTTCGGACCAATTAATTTCGTATTTGAGTTTGATAGATATTTTTTGACTTTAAGCATATCTAAAACTGGAATACCTTCTGTTATACATACTACGAGATCAATAGATGCTTCAATAGCTTCGATAATTGCCTCAGATGCAAATTTTGCTGGTACATATATCATCGTTGCATTGGCACCTGTTGCTTCAACAGCCTCCTTCACAGTGTTAAAAACAGGTTTACCCAAATGAATTTGGCCACCTTTTCTAGGCGTTACGCCTCCTACTAAATTTGTTCCATATTTTATTGCTTGTTCTGAATGGAAAGTTCCATGTGAACCAGTAAAACCTTGGCAAAGAAGTTTCGTATTTTTATTGACTAAAATGGACATTAATTTATTTCTTTCACAATTTTTTTAGCAGCATCTGACAAATCAGAGGCTGGAATTATTTTAAGTTTAGATTCTTTTAAAATTTTATTACCTTCCTCTACATTAGTCCCAGCAAGTCTAACAACCAAAGGAACATTAATTTTTATTTCTTTGGCAGCATCAACGACCCCTGCGGCGAGCACATCGCATCTCATTATTCCACCAAATATATTTATTAATATTCCTTTTACATTTTTATCAGATAAAATAATTTTCAACGCTAAGGATAC
The DNA here is from genome assembly GCA_902596325.1 of uncultured Pelagibacteraceae bacterium. Classification (GTDB taxonomy): domain Bacteria; phylum Pseudomonadota; class Alphaproteobacteria; order Pelagibacterales; family Pelagibacteraceae; genus Pelagibacter. Next base: position 56,932 of record CACJTN010000002.1, on the reverse strand, counting down.
TTTTTCTTTTGAGGCTCCACCGCCTACATCCAAAAAATTTGCTGGAGTTTCTCCAAATAATTTAATTATATCCATTGTTGCCATTGCTAAACCAGCACCATTTACCATACAGCCGATATTTCCATTTAATTTTATGTAAGACAATCCGTGCCTACTAGCCTCTATCTCTGTTGGATCTTCTTCTTGTAAATCTCTAAGCTCTAAATGTTCAGGATGTTTAAAAATTGCATTGTCATCTAAGATAACTTTAGCATCAAGACACACTATATTATTTTCCTTCGTTAAAATTAAAGGATTAATTTCGATTAAGCTAGCATCTTTCTCTCTAAACATTTTATAAAGAGATTTTATTAATTCAATTCCTTGATCCTTAGCGTCATACTCAAGATTAAAAACTTTAATAATTTTTTCGCAATCAGTTTCAGATATATCCTGTTTAAAATCTACTTTGGTAGTGATAATTTTTTCTGGATTTTTTAATGCAGTTTCCTCAATATCCATTCCACCTTGAACACTAGAAATAAAAGCTATTTTGGAGCTTTTTCTATCTACTAAACAAGATAAATAAAATTCTTTTGCTATATTGGAAGCCTCCTCAACGTAAAGTCTCTGTACTTTTTTTCCTTTAGGTCCAGTTTGATGTGTAATCAAGATTTTACCTAAAAGCTGATTTGCAGCTTGTTCTAATTCATCTATGTTGCTTGCAATTGTGATCCCTCCAGCTTTACCTCTGCCGCCTGCATGTATTTGAGCTTTTAAAACGTATTTTTCTGTATTAAGAATTTTTGATTTTTTAATTATCTCACTAACACTAAAACCATAGATACCATTTGGAACAGGAACTCCAAATTCCTTTAAGAGTTGTTTTGCTTGATGTTCATGAATATTCATTATCTTTCTAAATCAGTATCAATCTTTATTGCAGCTTCCCACAGCCTCCGGACCGAATCTACAGATTTTTTAAATTCATTAATCTCATTGTCCTCTAATTTAATTTCTTGAATTTTTTCAACACCATCTTTTCCAATGATGACTGGAACTCCAGCATAAATATCTTTTACGCCATATTCTCCTTTCAAATAAGCCGCACATGGAAGTAGTTTTTTTTCGTCATTTAGATAGCTTATAGCCATCTCAACTCCTGAAGCAGCAGGAGCGTAATATGCAGAACCTTTTTCAAGATATTTAACAATTTCAGCTCCTCCATCTCTAGTTCTTTGATTTATACTCTCTATTTTTTCTTTTGTGATTTTACCTTCTGACATTAAATCTAAAAGTTTTTTTCCATCAATTTTTGTAAAACCTGGTAATGGAACCATAGTATCACCGTGTCCACCCATTACCATTGCATCAATTTTTTTAATTGGAACATTAAATTCCTCAGATAGAAATAATTTGTACCTAGATGTATCAAGTATACCCGCCATACCCACAACCTTATTTTTAGGAAATTGAGAGTACTTTTGCAGGGCCATAACCATAACATCTAAAGGATTAGTAATACAAATTACAAATGCATTTGGGCAGTTTAATTTAATTCCATCAGACACTTGTTTCATAATTTTTAAATTTATACCTAAAAGATCATCCCTACTCATACCGGGTTTTCTTGGAACTCCAGCAGTAATAATAATTACATCTGAGTCCTTAATATCTTGATAACTATCTGTTCCATAAAGTTTTACATTGAAACCATCCACTGCAGAAGATTGGGCAATATCTAAGGCTTTGCCTTTAGCTACTCCAGACGCAACATCAAACAGAACTACTTCTGATACAATTTCTTTTAACCCAATTAAATGAGCAAGCGTTCCTCCTATTTGACCTGCTCCAATTAATGAAATTTTTTTTCCCATAGCTTATTTCATTGTTGGCATTACAAATTCAGGATTTGATCTTATTCCAGAAGGCCACCTAGAAGTTATAGTTTTAAGTTTAGTATAAAATCTAACACCCTCAGGTCCGTGCATGTGCTGATCACCAAACAGTGACCTTTTCCATCCACCAAAGCTATGGAATGCCATAGGCACAGGTATTGGAATATTAATACCTACCATCCCAACTTTTATTTTGCTTGAAAAAGTCCTAGCAGCATCGCCATCTCTTGTAAAAATACTCACACCATTTCCATATTCGTGGTCATTTACTAGTTTTGAGGCCTCTTCAAAATCTTTAGCCCTTACAACTGATAGCACGGGTCCGAAAATTTCTTCTTTATAAATTCTCATATCTTTTTTTACATTATCAAATAAGCAGCCACCTATAAAAAAACCATTTTCATAGCCTTGAAGTTTTAAATTTCTTCCATCCACTACAAGTTTTGCTCCCTCTTTAACTCCAATATCAACATACCCTCTTACTTTTTGTAAATGTTCTTTTGTAATCAAAGGTCCCATTTCTGAATTTTTATCCATACCAGGCCCAACTTTTAAAACTTCAACTTTTTTTGAGAGTTTATCCACTAATCTATCACCAATATCTCCAACAGCTACTGCAACAGACTGTGCCATACATCTTTCCCCCGCAGATCCGTAAGCTGCTCCCATTAGACCGTTCACAGCTTGATCTAAGTCACAATCTGGCATTACTACACAGTGATTTTTAGCTCCTCCCAATGCTTGTACTCTTTTTTCATTACGAGCTGCATTTTCGTAAATATATTTAGCTATTGGTGTTGAGCCGACAAAGCTAACAGCTTGAATATCTTTATTTTCTAAAATCGCATCAACGACTTCTTTATCTCCATTTACAACATTAAGCACCCCATCAGGTAATCCTGCTTCTGATAATAATTCAGCTAACTTAAATGAACATGATGGATCCTTTTCAGAAGGTTTAAGTATAAATGAATTTCCACAAGCAATTGCCATAGGAAACATCCACATAGGAACCATAGCAGGAAAATTAAATGGAGTTATTCCTGCACAAACACCTAATGGCTGTCGTATAGACCAACTGTCAACTTCAGATCCAACATTTTCTGTAAATTCACCTTTTAACATTTGAGGTATTCCACAAGCAAATTCGACAACTTCAAGACCTCTAGTTAGCGATCCCTTTGCATCTTCATAAACTTTACCGTGTTCAGAAACAATTAATTTTGCAATCTCTTCAGAATTTCTTTCTATTAATTCTTTAAATTTAAACATTACCCTAGCTCTTTGTAAGGGTGGTTTTAATGACCAACTTTCGAAAGCTTTTCTTGCTATATTAACAGTATTATTAAGATCTTCTTTTGAACCTAATATAACTTCAGATTCTTGCTCGCCAGTAGCTGGATTAAAAACTTTTCCTTTTCTATTTGAATTACCCTTGTATGACTTACCATTTACAAAGTGCTGTATTAAGCTCATGATGAAATTATTTAATTAAGTAATTAGCTTGTTGCAAGCATTTTTTTTATAGATGCTATAGCTTTTGCTGGATTTAATCCTTTTGGACAAGCATTTGTACAATTCATTATGGTGTGACATCTATAAAGCTTTAGTTCATCTGCTACTTTTTTTAATCTCTCTTTTCTATCCTCATCCCTTGAATCTATTATCCATCTATAAGCTTGTAGCAATACTGCAGGTCCTAAATATTTATCACCATTCCACCAGTAGCTTGGACATGAAGTAGAACAACACGCACACATAATACATTCGTATAGTCCATCCAATTTCGCTCTATCCTCTTTAGATTGTATATTTTCTTTATCGGATTTATTACTTGTATTTTTTAACCAAGGTTCAACAGATTCATATTGCTTGTATAAAGTGCTTAAATCCCCAATTAGATCTTTTAAAACTTTAAGATGTGGTAAAGGATAAATATTTATATCTCCTTTTATTTCAGCATGTGGCTTGGTGCATGCTAAGCCATTTTTTCCATCCATGTTCATTGCACAAGATCCGCAAACGCCATGAGCGCATGATCTCCTGTAAGCTATAGAAGGATCTATTTCGTTCTTAATTTTATTTAATAGATCTAATACTTTTGAAGGGCAATTATCCATATCAACTTCATAGGTATCTATTCTAGGATTTTCTCCTGTAGATGGATCCCACCTATAAATATTAACTTTGCGTAAATTTTTTGAGCCTGTTTTATCCTTATAATATTTGCCTTTTTGTATTTTGGAATTTTGAGGCAAACTTATTTGGACCATTAATATACTCTTTCTTGAGGTGGAAAATACTGTACGTCGTTTGTTAATGTTGACCTATGAACTGGTCTATAATCTATTTTAGTTTTAGTTCCATCACACCAAGATAATGTATGCTGCATATATTTGCTATCGTCTCTTTTAGGATAATCTTCTCTAGCATGTGCACCTCTGCTCTCTTTCCTATGATATGCGGAGTCCATCGTTGTAATTGCTTGTCTTATCAAGTTGTCAAATTCTAAAGTCTCAACTAAATCTGTGTTAAATATTAATGATTTATCTTTAACAGATAAATCATCCATTCCTTCATAAGGTTTTCTAATTTCGTTGATACCTTCCTTAAGTGTTTTTTCTGTTCTAAATACTGCACATTTTGATTGCATGGTTTTTTGCATAGACAATCTTAATTCTGCTGTACTATTTGAACCACTGGAGTTTCTAAGTTTATCAAATCTTTCTAAACATTTATCAGTCTCTGATTGAGGAATTTCTTCGTGAGGTAATCCTGGTTTAATAAGCTCGGCTGCCCTTTTTGCTGCAGCCCTTCCAAAAACTACAAGATCAATCAATGAATTTGATCCAAGTCTATTTGCTCCGTGAACTGATACACATGCTGCTTCTCCTATTGCCATCAGACCTGGAACCGTTTTTTCTGAACCATTAAGTGTTAAGACTTCAGCTTTATAATTGGTAGGAATTCCTCCCATATTATAATGAACTGTTGGAACTACTGGAATTGGTTCCTTTGTTACATCTACATTTGCAAACAGCCTAGATGATTCTGAGATACCTGGTAGTCTTTCTTCAATTACATTTTGATCCAAATGATCCAAGTGTAAATGAACATGATCTTTTTCTTTTCCTACACCTCTACCTTCATTAATTTCTACTGCAATAGATCGGCTAACAACATCTCTTGAGGCTAAATCTTTGGCTTTTGGAGCATATCTCTCCATAAATCTTTCTCCCTTTGAATTTACTAAATATCCCCCTTCACCTCTTACACCTTCAGATATTAACGTACCATGTCCATATATACCTGTTGGATGAAACTGAACAAATTCCATATCTTGTAATGGAAGACCTGCTCTTAAAACCATAGCGTTTCCATCTCCTGTGCAAGTATGAGCAGATGTTGCTGAATAATAAACTTTTCCATAACCGCCAGTCGCTATAATTGTTATGTGTGACCTGAACCTATGTATTGTTCCATCATTTAAATTCCAAGCTATTAAACCTTTACATTCCCCGTTTTTCATTAACAGATCAAGAGCAAAATATTCAATAAAAAATTCGGTATTGTGTTTTAATGCCTGACCATAAAGTGTGTGTAAAATTGCATGTCCTGTTCTGTCGGCTGCCGCACAAGTTCTTTGTACAGTTCCATTTCCATAATTTTTCGTCATTCCACCAAATGGCCTTTGATAAATTTTTCCATCCTCTGTTCTGCTAAATGGAACACCATATTTCTCTAATTCTAGAACAGCTCTAGGGGCTTCTTTACACAGATATTCTATGCAATCTTGATCTCCTAACCAATCTGCTCCCTTAACCGTATCATACATGTGCCATCTCCAATCATCTTCACCCATATTTCCTAACGCGGCAGATATACCTCCTTGCGCAGCAGATGTATGACTTCTTGTTGGAAAGACTTTTGATACACATGCTGTTTTTAATCCAGCCTCGCTTAGTCCAACAGCGGCTCTTAAACCCGAACCACCTGCTCCAAGAACAACTACATCATATTCATGATCAATAATTTTGTATGAACTCATAAATTTAAATTATAAATAATAATAAGTGTTAATAAAGGAATTAGTATAGCAAATAAATACAATATTTTGTTTGCGACATTTTTAATTTTCTGGTTTCCCATATAATCCTCGAAAATTTCACTTATAGTTAGAGCTGAAAAGAAATAAGAGACAACAAATAGCAGTGATATTAGGATTTTAGTTGGCTGACTTGTAAAAAAATCAACAACTTCAGCAAATGTCTTGTCATAAATTCCTGCTAATATAAAGGTAAACCAAATCATTAATGGAATTAAAATTACTGATGAAACTTTAATAAAAAGCCATTTCTTTGTTGAACTAACCATTTAAATTACAATCCTTCCTATCAAGTAAAATAATACAGTAAATATTACTGAAAAAATTATAACTAAAGAACCTGTTAAATTAGCCGTTTTTAAATCAAAACCGTAACCCATGTCCCAAAAAAGATGCCTTAACTCACTAAGAGAGTGAAATGTAAAAGACCAGATTGTTGCAATAATAAAAAATTTACCTAAAAATGAATTAAAGAAATTGAAAATTATTTCATAATTCTCCTCACCTAATAACAAAGATCCAAGCCAAAGAAAAATTAAAGTAAGGATAAAAATATTAATTACTCCAGTAATTCTATGTCCAATTGAAACAAGTGATGAGATATGCCAGCTGTAAATTTGAATATGAGGAGATAGAGGATTTTTATTTTCCATAAAAATTATTTTCTATTAAAGTTTCTGCTATTTCAACAGCATTTAAGGCTGCACCTTTTAATAAATTATCTGATACTATCCACATATTTATAGAGTTCTCTTGAGAAAAGTCCTGACGTATTCTAGATATAAAAGTCTCAAATTTATTTTCAGCTTCAACAGGAGTTATATATCCTCCATCTTTGTGCTCATCGACGACTATACATCCTGGTGATGATGACAAAACTTTTTTAATTTCTTCAATTTTAGGTTTTTTATGAAATTCTATATTTATGCTTATAGAATGTGATACTAAAACAGGAATTCTTACACATGTAGAGGTGACATTAATTTTTTTATCTAAAATTTTTTTTATCTCATCATGATTTTTTTGCTCCTCTTTAGTGCTACCATTTTCTAGAAAGCTATCGATGTGTGGAATTGCATTGAATGCAATTTGTTTTGTGAAATTTTTTGATTGAACATTTTTATTTTCTAAGATTTCTTTAGTTTGAGATAAAAGCTCATCCATTCCAGCTTTTCCTGCTCCAGATACAGATTGGTAAGTAGATGCAACTATTCTTTTTACATTGTACAAATCATGTAAAGGTTTTAGCGCTACAACAATAGGTATAACTGAGCAATTTGCGTTAGCAATAATGTTTTTATTTTTAAATTTTGATAACTCTTTTGAATTAACCTCTGGCACAATTAAAGGAATATCTGAATCTTTTCTAAAGAATTTTGAGTTATCTATCACTATTGTTTTATTTGCTGCTATTGGTGCCCATTTCTCTGCAACAGCACTTCCAGCTGCAAAAAAAGCTATCTTTACTTTTGAAAAATCAAATTTTTCCAAATCTTCGACTGTATGTTCTCTACCTAAAAAATTTATTTTTTTTCCTGAGCTTTTTGACGAGGCTACTAAGAAAGCCTCAGTTACAGAAAAATTTTTTTTTTCAAGTACCTCTATTAGTTTTCTTCCAACGTTACCGGTTGCCCCAACTATTGCTATATTCATGATAATTTAAAATTTATACTAGATGAAAGGTAAATCACAGAGTTTTCCCGTGCAATCTTTTCCATTTATGTTAATTACGATTTCTTGAGAGTTATTAAAATATGGTTCATTAATCATTGCTATACCGATAACTTTCTTAAAAGATGGATTATACGTTCCGGATCTTAATTCACCAATCAGATTTTTTGTTTTATCATACATGTTTATCGAACTATTAACTGCGATTTGATCAGCATCAATTTTTACTCCCATTAATTTTCTTTTAATTCCATCGGCCTTAACTCTTTTTAATTCCTCTTTCCCTAGAAACTCAACATTGGTATCTAGATTTACATATTTATCAAACCCACACTCTAAAGGATTATCACCGATATCTATATCGTTACCATATGATAATAAAGAACTTTCAATTCTCTCTATTAAATTTGGACAACCGGGTTTCAAATTAAATTCATCTCCCTGTTCAAATAATTTATCATATAATTCTAGTCCTGCCTTTTCATGTTCCATATATACCTCAAAACCACCTTGTTTAGACCATCCAGATCTTGCAATTAAGTGTTTTGCACCACCAAATTCAAAGTAATCAAAACCAAAAAATTTTAATTCTCCAATCTTTGGTCCTAATACTTTTTTCATTAAGTCAAAAGATTTTGGTCCTTGAACAGAAAAAATATCAACCTTTGCCTCAAATACGTTAACATCATAACCTTTTCCTATTGCTAAACCTTTTGCAAACAATTCTAAATCAGAGTCCGATAAAGAAATCCACCATCTATCCTCTGCTAATTTAAGAATTACTGGATCGCTTATTAATTTTGCATTATTATCAATTATAGGAGCATAATAACACCTTCCTACTTTAGCTTTTGAAAGGTCTCTACAAGTAATAAGTTGAACTAGTTTAGCTGAATCTTTTCCATTAATTTCGGTTTGTCTCTGCACTGAGACATCCCAAACCTGAACGTGATTTTTTAAATGATGATATGCATCCTCTAAAGAGTCTTCAAATTTTGTAGGTAAAAGCATGTGGTTGTAAACTGTGTATGCAGTAACACCTTGCTTCTCAATTCTTGAGGTATAAGGTGTTCCTCTTAATCTCCTTGATTTTGATACAAAATAATTTTTCATCTATTTATAAACTCCAAAACAGATTTTCTCATTTCAAAAGCCTTTTCAAATATAATCATATGACCACAATTATTTATAATTTTTACTTCAGAATTTTTTATTGTCTCAGCCATTTTGTTTCCAATTTTTAGAGGAACCATTTTGTCCAAGTCTCCAAAAATACATAAAGTAGGACAAATAATTTTTTCTAAAGATTCTTTACCGGTTTTATAATTGTTACAAGCATTTAAGTCCACATACAAAATTTCTCTAATTTCTCTAGTGGAATTAATTATTTTTTTTACAGGGTTGCCTCCTATAAACGCCTTTGAACCCTCATAACCCCACTTCATCATTAATAAAATTGCTTTTTCATCTCCTGCGTAAGCTAGGTCTAAAAGATCTTGGTTTACTGGTAATTTATATGAACCAGCAATTAAAATGAGCTTTTCTGTTAAATCTGGATAGCGCGACGCAAAATCAATTCCTACAAGACAACCTTGGGAATGACCTACAAAGTTAATTTTATTTAATTTTAAATTTTTTATTAAATCACTTACCCAATCTGATATTTTTTCGATAGACTCAATGGCAGGTCCATCTGAATTTCCATGTCCTGGCAAATCTACAGATAAAACATTATATCCATTTGTAATATAAAATTGCTCATGCAAAGACCAAACGATGTGACTAAGTCCACTGCCGTGCATAAGTAATATTGATGATTTGGTAGGATCTATATCTCTGCCACCAGTTGAGATGAAAACATCTTTATCATTGATGTTTATATTCAGCTTAACTCCTTAGCCTTTTTTCTTAATTCAAACTTTTGGATTTTTCCTGTTGAGGTTTTTGGTAATTCACAAAATTCAATTTTTTTTGGTACTTTAAAGTTAGCTAGTGTTTCCTTACAGAAATCTATTAATTCTTTTTCTGTGGTAGATTTATCTTTTACAGCCTCAATAAATGCACACGGTACTTCACCCCATTTTTCATCAGGTTTAGCGACTACAGCTGCAATTGATACTGAAGGGTGTTTTGCTAAAGTATTTTCTATTTCGATTGAAGAAATATTTTCACCGCCAGATATAATAATATCTTTTGATCTGTCTTGAATTTTTATATAGCCATCAGGATGCATTACCGCCAAATCTCCTGAGTGAAACCATCCATCTTTCATAGCTTTATCAGTTGCATCTTTGTCCTTGTAATACCCTTTCATGACTACATTTCCTTTGATCATTATCTCACCCATGGTTTTTCCATCTCTTGGAACTGGCTTCATTGACTCTGGATTTATCACCGAGACCCCCTCGGTATTAGGGTATCTAACACCTTGTCTAGCTTTAATCTCATTAACTTTATCTTCTTCCAGTGAATTCCAATCGTCATTCCAGGCACATTGGGTAATATGACCATATGTTTCCGTCAAGCCATATACATGCATAACTTCAAAACCTAGACTTTTCATTTTTTTAAAAATTATACTCGGTGGAGGAGCGCCTGCAGTAAGAACATATACTTTATGTTTTAACTCTTTTCTGTCACTTTCAGAAGCACCCGTAATCATATTAAGTACGATTGGAGCCCCTCCAAAGTGAGTTACTTTATAAGTCTCAATTAATTCAAAAATTTTTTTTATATCTATATTTCTTAGACAAATCGTTTTTCCATTCAACATTGGAACAGTCCAAGGGTAACACCACCCATTGCAATGAAACATAGGGACAACACAAAGAAATACTAATCTATTTGGCATATTCCATGCTACAGCACTTCCTGTTGCCATTAAATATGAACCTCTATGATGATAAACTACACCTTTTGGATTACCCGTTGTTCCTGAAGTGTAACTTAATGAAATTGCCTGCCATTCATCATCTGGTCCCTTCCATACATAGTCTGTGTCACCAGTTTTTAGGAATTCCTCGTATTCTAAATCTCCAATTTTACCTAGCTTTGATTGATCAGCATACTTGTCAAAAATATCAATTATTTTGATCTCTTTTTTAATATTAGATAAAGCTTTTTTTACAACTTCATGAAACTGTCTATCTACAATTAATACCTTAGCATCACTATGTTCCAAAATATAACTTACTGTTTTAGAATCTAATCTAATATTAATTGTATTAAGAACAGCACCTGTCATAGGAACCGAATAATGTGCTTCAAATATTTCTGGAGTATTACATGCCATGACGGATACTGTATCTCCTTTAGTAATTCCAATTTTTTCAAGAGCGCTCGCAAATTGAGTACATCTTTTGTAAATATCAAGCCAAGTGTATTTTCTATCTTCGTAAACTAGTGCCTCATAATTTGGATAAATGTCTTTTGCTCTCTCTAGAAATGTTAAAGGTGTCAAAGGAACAAAATTTGCAGGATTTTTGTCCAAATTTTTTTCAAAACTACTCATTTTAATTGAATTTAAAATCCATTATATATCCGCTTCCACTCATGGCAGATATGCAATGTGTGTCAATTCTTGGTAATACCCTTTGAAAAAAAAAGCGAGCGGTTTGTATTTTATCCTCATAAAATTCTTTATTATTGTCATAATCATTGAAACTTACCTCAAGGACTTTAATCCAAGAGTGACCTACCGCAATAAGACCTAATACTTTTAAATAGTCATTACATGCTGCATTTGCATCATCCTTAGAGTTTTCAACTTTATCTTTTATCCATGCGGTAAATGAAATTAATTTATCTAAGTATATATTTAAGTCTTTAATAAATGGTGACAGCTTTACGTTATTATTTTCTAAGTCTTTTTTAATCATTTTTATATATCTATCGATAATATCTCCATTTTTGTTAACTAATTTTCTAAAGACCAAATCAATTGCTTGGACAGAGTTAGTGCCCTCATAAATTGGTGTGATTCTATTGTCTCTGTATAATTGTTCTATACCTTGGTCTTTAGTATAACCATACCCACCAAATATTTGCATTGCCTCACTTGTAATTTCGGACCCCATATCTGTAAACAAAGCTTTGACGACAGGTGTCATCAAAGAAACATAATCTGCAGCCTCTTGCTTCACTTCCTCGATATTATGGTTCAAACTAACTTCTGTTTGCTGTGATAACCAAAAACATAATGCTCTCTCACCCTCTATTATTGACTTCATATTTAAAAGAGATCTTCTTATGTCTGCATGCTCAATTATATAATCTGCAGAACCATTAGATGAATTATTTTTGTTACTTTTACCTTGTTTTCTTTCTTTAGAATAAATTAATGAGTTTTGATAAGCGATTTCAGATATACCAAGTCCCTGAATTCCAACAACAATTCTCTCCAAGTTCATCATTGTAAACATAGAATTTAATCCCTTATTTTTTGGACCTATCATATAACCTGTAGCCTCATCAAAATTTAATACACATGTAGCTGACCCTTTTATACCCATTTTACTTTCTATAGATCCTGTACTAATTCCATTTCTTGGACCTAAAGATCCATCCTCGTTGACTACAAATTTAGGTACTAGAAAAAGGCTTATACCTCTTGTTCCTGATGGTGAGTCGGATGACCTAGCAATAACTAGGTGAATAATATTTTCTGTTAAATCATGATCGCCAGAAGTGATAAAAATTTTTTGGCCAGTTAGTTTATAAGTTCCATCACTTTGTTCTACAGCTTTTGTTTTTAGTAAACCTAAATCTGTACCGCAAACTGGCTCTGTTAAACACATTGTACCACTCCATTTGCCTTCAACCATCTTTGGTAAAAACTTATTTTTAACATCATCTGTTGCATGATGATTTATACAATTGTATGCGCCAATACTTAACTCGCTATATAATTTAAATGATAATGACGCCGAAGAAAGCATTTCATCAAAAAATGCGCTTACAGTTTTTGGCATCCCTTGGCCGCCATATTTAGGATCACAGGATAATGAAGTCCATCCATCTTCTATATATTTTTTATATGCCTCTTTATATCCTGGTGGTGTTCTTACCACACCATTTTCTAAAACTGCTGGTTGCTCATCACCAGCCTTTGCTAAAGGCAAAATGAGATTTTGATTAATTTTTGCAGCCTCCTCTAAAATATTTTTTACAAGATCTGGAGTTACGTCTTTATATTTATCTAACTCGTTATAGAATTTATTGTTTCTAAGTTTCTCATAGAGAAACATCATGTCATCTACTGGTGCTGTATATGTTGTCATATATTATGTTAAAATAATTTAAAAATACTACTTTTGCAAATATGCAATAACCGCATCACCCATCACTTTTGTAGAAACTTCCTTATTACCCTTAGACAAAATGTCTTTTGTTCTTAGTCCGTCATTTAAGACTTTTTGAACCGCATTTTCTAGCTCTTTAGCCTCTTTATCTAAATTTAATGAGTATTTCAAAGCCATTGCAAAACTTAAAATTGTTGCAATAGGATTAGCTAAACCTTTACCAGCGATATCAGGGGCTGAACCATGGACAGGTTCATACATTGATCTCATATTTCCGTCCTTGTCCTTTGCTCCTAGTGATGCTGAAGGCAGCAATCCTAATGAACCTGTTAACATAGCTGCTTCATCAGAAAGGATATCTCCAAAAAGATTATCAGTAACTATGACATCAAATTGCTTAGGATTTCTTAAAAGCTGCATTGCACAATTATCTGCAAGCATGTGCTCCAGTTGTACATCTTTAAAATCTTTATCATGTAATGTTTGTATTTCCTCTTTCCAGAGTTGTCCTGCTTCCATAACATTAGATTTTTCACATGAGGTAACTTTATTATTTCTTTTCTTTGCTAATTCAAAAGCAATCCTACCAACCCTTTCTATTTCTTTTGATGTATAGGTATGTGTGTTAATTCCTTTCCTTTCTCCATTATTAATTGGCTTGATACCTCTGGGCTCACCAAAATAAATCCCACCTGTTAATTCTCTAACAATCATTATATCTAATCCTGAGACTATTTCAGGCTTAAGACTGGATGCGTCAACAAGTTGCTCAAAGCATATCGCAGGTCTTAAATTTGCAAATAACTTTAATTCTTTTCGAAGTTTTAAAAGTGCTCTTTCTGGTTTTTTTGAAAATTCTAAATTATCCCATTTAGGACCACCCACTGCTCCTAAAACTACTGCCTGGCTTTCTAATGCTTTATAAAATACATCGTCAGTAATTGGTGTTCCATGTTTATCATAAGCAGCTCCACCAACTAAATCTTCATCAATTTCAAAATCAAGTGATCTATTATGATTTAGCCATTCTATTATTTTTCTAACCTCTGCGATTACCTCTGGTCCGATACCATCTCCTGGTAATAAAAGAATTTTTCTTTTTTTTACTTTAATCATTAAAAATCCAAGGTCTTTCAGATTTAATCTTATTTTCAAAAGACTCAATTTTAGATTTATGATTTAAAGATAAAGCGATATCGTCATAGCCTTCTATAAGACATTCTTTTTTAAAATCATCTATTTCAAATTTGATTTCGTTATTTCCAAACGTTATTTTTTGTTCAATTAAATCAATTGAAATTTCCTCTTTACGATTAGAATATTCTGCCAATTCTTTAATTTTTTCCTCTGATATTGTGATTGGCAATATTCCATTTTTAAAGCAATTATTATAAAAAATATCTGCATAACTAGAGCTTATTACACAAGTTATTCCAAAATCTAGCAGCGCCCAGGGGGCGTGCTCCCTAGATGACCCACAACCAAAATTTTTTCCTGCAATTAAAATTTTTGAATTATTGTAAGGTTCGTTATTCAATATAAAGTCTTTTATTTCTTTTCCGTCATGGTCGTATCGCATTTCAAAAAATAAGCTTTTTCCTAAACCAGTTCTTTTTATAGTTTTTAAAAACTGTTTTGGAATAATCATATCTGTATCAATATTTACTATTGGAAGATAAGCGGGAATGCTTTTAAGATTTTTAAATTTTTTCATTAATTTGTATATTTTCTTACATCGTCCAAATTACCGGACACAGCTGCTGCAGCTGCCATTGCAGGACTTACAAGATGAGTTCTGCCACCTCTACCTTGACGACCCTCAAAATTTCTATTTGATGTGGATGCACATCTTTCCTCTGGTTTTAATTTATCTGCGTTCATTGCTAAACACATCGAACAACCGGGCTCTCTCCATTCAAAGCCTGATTTAATAAATATTTTATCTAATCCCTCCTGTTCCGCTTGTTCTTTTACTAACCCTGAACCTGGTACCACCATCGCATTTACATGGCCTGCTATTTTTTTATCTTTTAAAATCTTTGCAGCCTCTCTTAAGTCCTCAATGCGCCCATTTGTGCAACTACCTATAAATACTTTATCTATTTTAATATCTTTAACGTTGATATCTGGTTTTAACCCCATATATTTTAAAGATCTCTCAATTGAACTTTTCTTATCTGGATCGGATATATTTTCAGGGTTTGGAACTTTACCATCTATTGGAACCACATCTTGAGGAGATGTACCCCAAGTAACCATTGGTTTTATATCTTTTCCATCAAGGTTCACTTCTTTGTCAAAAATAGCATCGTTATCTGAGTGAAGTTTGCTCCAGTGGTCTAATGCTTTATCCCATTTTTCATTTTTAGGAGATAATGGTCTGCCTTTTAAATATTTAAATGTTTTTTCATCTGGTTTAATTAATCCAGCTCTTGCCCCACCTTCAATAGTCATATTACAAATTGTCATTCTTTGTTCGATACTTAAAGAGGAGACTAAATCCCCAGCATATTCAATAACATAACCTGTGCCGCCTGCGGTTCCAATTTTTCCAATTATTTGCAAAATTACATCTTTTGATGTTACCCCAATTGGTAACTTACCATTTACATTTATTCTTAAGTTTTTTGACTTTTTTTGAACTAAAGTTTGAGTTGCTAACACATGCTCAACCTCAGAAGTTCCAATTCCAAAGGCTAAGGCTCCAAATGCACCGTGTGTAGCAGTATGACTATCGCCGCAAACTATAACGGTTCCAGGTTGAGTGAAACCTTGCTCAGGACCTATAATATGAACAATCCCTTGTCTTTTATCGTTCATTCCAAATAACTTTATTCCAAATTCTTTACAATTTTTTTCTAATGTTTCGACTTGAATTTTTGAATCTTCATCCTCAATCCCTTTTGATCTATCAGTAGTAGGAACATTATGATCAGCAACTGCTAAGGTTAAACTCGGTTGTCTAACTTTTCTATTTGATGTTCTTAAGCCTTCAAAAGCTTGAGGACTTGTTACCTCATGAACTAAATGTCTATCAACAAAAAGCAAAGATGTACCATCATCTTGTTGATGAACTAAGTGCTGATTCCAAATTTTATCGTATAAAGTTTGAGGCATTAGAAAAAATTATTTTTTTTCTGAAGATCCTTCTTCTGTATTAACAACCTCCTCTTTTTTTGGATCTTCTTTATTTTCAGGTTTTTTTGTTGGATCTTCTTTACTATCTTCTGTGACTTGGCTTTCAGTTTGAATAGGTTCTTTAGTATTTTCTAACTTTGTTTCTACTTCAATTCCAATATTTTTTCTTATCTTTTCAGCGATACGAGCTGACTTTCCAGTTCTATCTCTTAAATAATAAAGTTTGGCTCTTCTTACCTGTCCAGATCTAATGACTTTAATAGAGTCAATAATTGGACTATAAAGAGCAAATGTTCTTTCAACGCCTTCACCAAAAGATATTTTTCTGACTGTAAATGATGAGTTAATGTCTCTATTTTTTTTCGCTATACAAACGCCTTCAAAGTACTGAATTCTATCTCTTTTACCTTCTGTTATTTTTACACCAACTTTGATAATGTCTCCTGGAAAAAAATTAGGCAATTTTTTTTCAGCAGATATTTTAGCAACATTAACTCTGTTTATTTCATCAATTGATTTCATTATTAAGTTTTTCAAATTAGTTTTTTTTATTATATTTTTGCCATAAATCTGGTCTTCGGTCGCGAGTTATAGCCTCAGATTGAGACAAACGCCAGTGTTTAATTTTAGCATGATCTCCTGATAAAAGTACATTTGGGACTTCTTTTTCCTCCCAAATTTGAGGTTTTGTATACTGAGGATACTCTAAAAGACCATTTTCAAAACTTTCATCTTTTATTGAATTTTCATTGCCAAGAATTCCAGGTAACAATCTTATTATTGCATCGATAAAGACAAATGCTGCTGCCTCCCCACCTGATAAAATGAAATCACCTAAGCTATATTCTTGAATATTTCTAGTTTCAACAACTCTCTGGTCTATGCCTTCGAAGCGACCACAAATTATATTTATTGTTTTCTCAGACGAAAGTTCTTTAGCAATATTTTGATTAAAAATTTTTCCCCTAGGTGTTAAAAAAATTACCTTTTCACCCTTTTTAACATTTTTATCTATCGCACTAGCTACTACATCTGGCTTCATTAGCATTCCAGAGCCTCCACCATATGGAGTATCATCAACTGTAGTATGTTTATCAGTAGCATATTTTCTAATATCTACTTTTTCTAAATTCCAAATATTCTTTTCCATGGCCTTACGAAATAATCCTTCGTTTAGGGGGCCCGGGAACATGTCTGGATACAAAGTAAATATTCTTGCAGTAAACATTTTTATTTTTTCTCTTCCTTAGGAACTTCTGCTTTCTTTTCTTCTTTAGGAGCTTCTTCCTTTTTCTCTTCCTTAGGAGCTTCTGCTTTCTTTTCTTCTTTAGGAGCTTCTTCCTTTTTCTCTTCCTTAGGAGCTTCTGCTTTCTTTTCTTCTTTAGGAGCTTCTGATGTTTTGCCCCCGTCTTTTGATGTCTCCGATTTATCTTCTTTTTTTCTATCTTTCTTTGGTACAGCTTTTTGAGGATTGTTTCCTTTTTGCGGCATTGGCATTATTTGATTTTCACCTAAGATCCTAGCTACTCTTGTTGTTGGTTGAGCACCTTGTCCTAGCCAGTATTTGATTCTCTCTGCCTCTAGACCAACGCGTTCCTTTTTATCCTTTGGTATTAGAGGATTAAAGAATCCTAGCTTCTCAATAAATCTTCCGTCTCTAGAAAATCTACTATCTGCAACAACTATTTTATATACGGGACGTTTTTTTGTACCTCCCATTGATAATCTAAGTTTTAACATTTTTCTCCTTTTTATTTAAGTTGATTAAAAAGTTCTGGTGGCAATCCCTTGTCCGCCATTCCCTTCATATTTCCTTTTGACATCTTTTTCATCATTTCAGACATCATTTTAAATTGTTTTAACAATTTATTGATAGTGGCAATGTCGGTTCCAGAACCATTAGCAATTCTTTTTTTTCTTGAGCCATCAATTATTTTAGGATTTTCTCTTTCTGTTTTGGTCATCGATAAAATAACAGCTTCATTTTGGGTAATAATTTTTTCATCTACACCAGCTTGATCCATTTGAGATTTAATTTTAGAGACCCCCGGTAAAAAAGACATTACGCCTTCAATACCACCCATTTTTTTCATTTGTCTTAGTTGACTTAGGTAGTCATCAAGAGAAAATTGTCCCTTTTTTAATTTTTCCTCAGCTTTTTTTAATTTTTCCTCGTCTAGATCTTCAGCAGCTTTTTCTACAAGAGATACAATATCTCCCATACCTAATATTCTATTTGCAACTCTATCAGGATGAAAAACTTCTAGATTATCGATTTTTTCTCCTACACCCAAGAATTTTACTGGTACATTTGCTACGTGTTTCATGCTTAAAGCAGCACCTCCACGACCGTCACCATCTGATCTTGTAAGGACTATCCCTGAAACATCTACTGTATTTTTAAATTCTTTTGCAACATTTGCAGCAACTTGACCCGTGAGTGAGTCTGCAACAAGCATTACCTCATTTGGTTTAATAATATTTTCTATTTCTTTAATCTCACTCATCATTTGAAGATCAATTTGAGTTCTACCAGCAGTATCAAACAATAAGACCTCAGATCCGTTTAAGCTAGCTGCACTTAGTGCTCGTCTACAAATATCTGCAGGTAATTGGCCCTCTATAATTGGTAAAGTTATAATATTATTTTGATCACCTAATAGTTTTAATTGCTCTTGTGCAGCAGGACGATAAACGTCCAAGCTTACCATCATAACTTTTTTTTTATTATTCTTCTCAATATATTTAGCTATTTTCGCAGTAGTAGTTGTTTTTCCTGAACCCTGTAATCCAACCATCATTATTGGGACAGGTGGGACTGAATTTAGATTAATTTCAGTATTTTTTGTTCCTAATAAATTTACAAGCTCGTCATAGACAACCTTCACAACCATATCCCCTGGAGAAGTAGATCTTATAATTTCTTGACCTATTGCTTTAGGTTTTACTTTTTCTATAAAATCTTTGACAACCTCTAATGAAACATCCGCCTCAAGCAATGCTAGCCGTATGCCTTTTAACCCCTCATCTACTTGATTTTCATCAAGAGATGGAGCTTTTTTTAAAGATGAAAAAACTTCATCAAATTTATTTGTTAAATTTTCAAACATATTTTACTCCAGCAGTTAACGCATCAGTGGGCGAATATCGCTGACTGATGTCGATCTCTTTGTAAACAAAGACACCGCAAATAGCTGTTTTTTGCGGAAACGTCGGTAAAGTATAATAGAGGTTCAAAAAGTCAATAAATAAGTTAAGTATAAATATATGAATTTTAAAGCTTTTAAAATGGACGGATTAGGTAATGATTTTGTGATTATCGACAACAGAACTGATAAAATTAAGCTTTCTAGTGACCAAATAATTAAAATTTGTAATCGGTCATTTATAGGATGCGATCAACTTATTATCATGAACCACTCAGATGAGTCCGATGCTGATTTAATATTTTATAATTCAGATGGAAGTGAGTCTGGAGCTTGTGGAAATGGCACAAGGTGTGTTGCTTATTTAATATCTGAAGAAAACAATAAAAAAGAAATAATTTTAAGAACAAAATCAGGGGTTTTAAATTCCAAAATTTTGGACAAAAATTTAGTTGAAACTGTTATTGGAATACCAAAAACTGAATGGAAAGAAATACCTATCAGTCAGAAAATGGATACAAAAAATTTAAATTTAAAAATAACAGATAATAATAAAAATGAATATTTTGGTGGTACGGCTGTAAATGTGGGTAATCCTCATGTTATTTTCTTTGTTGATAAATTAGAAAATTTTAATTTAAAAGATATTGGACCAAATTTAGAAATAAATAAATTATTTCCAGATAGATGTAACATTACACTTGCTGAAATTAAGGATAGCAAAAAAATATTTGTTAAGGTCTGGGAAAGGGGTGCAGGATTAACTAAGGCTTGTGGATCGGCTGCATGTGCTACTGCTTTTGCTAGTAAAATAAACGGTCTGACTGGAAATGAGGTAGATATAGAATTTGAATTGGGGAATTTATCTATTTCTATAAATAAGAATAATTCTATAAAAATGAAAGGTGCGGTATCTAATATTAAATCAATTGAAATAAATTTATGATGGGAATATTTGAAAAGTTTAAATTAGGTTTTAAAAAAAGTGCTAATAAAATCTCCGAAGGGTTTAGAGAGATTGTTGTTAAAAAGGAAATAGACGATAAAAAACTTGATGAAATAGAAGAATTTTTAATTAGTTCAGATGTTGGAGTTGAAGCATCTGCTAAAATTAAAACAATAATATCAGATAGAAAAATTGATCCCAATTTAGATCCGATAAATGAGATAAATAAAATATTAAAAGAGTTTATAATAAATTTGATGCTTCCTTTAGAGAAGAAGAATTTTTTTAATAGATCGAATTTAAATGATATAATTTTAATATCAGGGGTGAATGGTGCAGGAAAAACAACAACTATTGGGAAAATTGGTAAAATTTTAAAGGATAATGACAATAAAGTAGCTTTTGCTGCATGTGATACATTCAGGGCTGCTGCTATAGAGCAGCTTGAGGAATGGTCAAAAAGAATTGGTGTAGAAATTATTAAATCCTCTCCTGGCTCCGATCCTGCATCTGTTGCTTACAAAGCTGCTGAACATGCTAAATCAAAAAATGTTAATAAAACACTATTAGATACAGCTGGACGACTTCAAAATAAAAAAAACTTAATGGAAGAATATAAAAAAATAGCAAATGTAACAAAAAAAATTATTTCAGACTCTCCTCATGAGGTAATATTAGTGTTAGACGCGACTTCAGGTCAGAATATAATTAATCAAGTCGATGAGTTTAACAAAATCATCCCAATAACGGGAATAATAATGACAAAACTAGATGGAACTGCAAAAGGTGGAATATTAATAGCAATAGCCCAAAAATTTAGGTTACCAATAATCGCACTTGGACTAGGAGAAAAAATAGATGATTTGCAAATTTTTGACTCAAGTAAATTTGCCGATGCTTTTTTGGAAACTAATTAAACAAATAACTTGATACCAATGGTTTATAAAAATAACAATTATAATTTTCTTTAATATTCTTATACCCACAATTTTTTGCAAAAGTTGAAATTATAAAATCTATTTTATTTTTATCCTCACGAAGAGTTAATTTTCTTTCTCTAATGTTAAACTCAAAGTTTTTCTTAAGTTGCTTTTTTGCATTTATCATTACAAGTGTATTATTGTCTTGTAATAAGTAATATGCAAAATCTTCAGGGAATACAGGATATGTATTAAAATTGGTTATTTTTTTTGCTTCTTTGGGAAACCATTCATAAGAAATGAGTGGTAAATCTCTTTTTGTCTCATGAAAGTAAATGTAAAGATCTTGTGGATAATCTTTTATGTAGTTTTCTCTTTCACCCCTGGCTAAAATAGATTTTTTTCTCGACTTAAAATATAACGTAAATTCATTATCATAAGATTTCATCGTTCCTACATTAAACAATTTATCGAAATTTTCATGAGATATCTCTGCTGATAAACTAATATTTATAAAAAAAGAAAAAATAGTTGTTAATAAATATTTCATTTTTTAAAATATTTAAAAAAAATTAGTTTCTTATTTGACTAGAATGTGGCCTAATTTAAACCTTCAACAAAATTTTTTAAACTGGAAATTAGATCAGAGTTGTAATCCATCATATGGTCATCTGTTTCATTAAAATATTTAAATTTTGGGTCGTTAGATTTATTGAATATTTCCTTTCCCATTTCAAAAGGTACAATCGTATCTTTATATCCATGCATAATAAGAATTGGTATATTAATCTTGTGTAGTTTATTTTCTGAATCATATTTGTCCTTTAAAAGAATTTTAACTGGTAAATATGGATAATATTTTTTTGCAAGTTTTGTCATTGAAGTAAAGGGAGATTCCAGAATTATACCAGCAAAATTATTTTTTGATGCTAAATCTACCGCTACTGCAGTGCCGAGCGACTCTCCATATAGAATAATGTTTTTATCATCTACCCCGTTCTCATTTAACCATTTTTTTGCAGCTTCAGAATCCTTATATATTCCTTCTTCACTTGGTTTGCCTTCATTACCACTAAAACCGCGATAAGCAACTATGAGGTAATTTATATTTAATTTTGCTAATTCATTAAGTTTATAAACTCTATTATCTAATCTTCCAGCATTGCCATGAAAAAACAAAATAGTTTTGTTACTTTTGTTGTTATTATAATACCAGGAAATTAATTCAGTATCTGATTGTACGTAGATTTTTTCAATCTTGTGATTTAAATTTGTTTCATCTAAATAATTATTCTCTGAAGGATGGTATAACAACTTTCTTTGGTAAAAATATATAAACATGACTACAATCAAATATGCTATAAATATAACGATTAATACGTTTGGTAAGTTCATTTTATATTTTTTCATTTTTTATTTTTTTTTTAACTAAATATATTCCCAAAAATACCATTAAGGTTGATAAATAATGATAAGCCTCTAATTTTTCATTAAATAAAATAATACCGTAGAAAGCACCATAAACTGTAAATAAATATAGTGTAAATCCAGTTGTAGTGGCACCAAGATATTTTTGTGTATATGTATAAAGACTAAAAGCGATTATCCCTGGAGAGATTGCAGCAAAGAAAGTCCACATATAAAAATAATTATTAAAAATTGTTGGTTGTATTAGAATCTGCTCAGAAATGTAAAAAGGTAGCAAGCTTAATGCTCCGCATAAAGATATAACTGTAAAACGTTCAAAAACAGATAAATTTGATTTCCAATAAAAAAGATAAACCGAATACAAGGCCCAACCTATCGCAGCTCCTAACATCCATAAATCACCTTTGGTAAATTTTAGTGATAAAAGCAAATTTATATCTGCTTTAATTATTATTAATAAAACTCCAATTAAACATAAAACTAAACCAATAAATTTTAGAATAGTAAACTTTTCTTTAAAAAGAAAATAAGAAATTAGAATTATAAATATTGGTGATGAGGTATATATTATTCCCATATTTATAATAGTTGTTGTTTGACCAGCAAGAAAAGGAAATGCTCCACATACACCACAACCCATGGCTCCTAAAAAGAAAAGTTTTTTAAATTCTTTTTTAACAATTTTTTTTTTTTTAATTAATTTTTCGTAATTAAAAAGAAATAAAATTATAAAAACTATTGTCCATCTCCAAAATGCAAGAGAAATAGGTGGTACAAATTCCACTCCACCCCTAGCCACAATTAAATTACTAGCCATGAATACAGGTTGAATAAATAATAATAAGTAAGGTATTAAAATTGAACTATTGTTTTTCAATTTATGTCTGATTTATTTTTTATCAAAGAAAGCTTCGTAAACCATCATAATAATGGCTATACCCATTAAAATATACACCGGTAAAACATCGAGAAAAGATATCATCATTGACCTAGTCAGAGTTGTAGCTAATCCTATTAGAAAAAATAATGCAAAAGATAGACCTACGAGTGTTGTAATCTTATTCATTGTGCTCCTTACTTTTTTGTTCCAACCACCTAGCAACTCCAAGAAACCTATGATCATCATACTTGTCACCGATTAATTGAACTCCTAAAGGTAAATTATTTTCTCCTTGAAGTAAAGGTAGAGATATAGCTGGTGTGTGCATATAGGACCATACTCGATTGAAATCTGCACTACCTGTACTTTTTAATCCCTTATCCGCTACCCCAGTACTGCAAGGACTTATTACACCATGATAATCTTCGAAAACCTCTTTGTAAGATTCATAGCTTCTTTTCATAAAATCTACTGCATCTAAATATTCTTTTGCTGTATGTTTCATACCTTTAGATATTGCTGTTTGCATTTCTTTAGACAGTTTGTTTTTTGATTTTTTATAATACATTTGAAAATTGTTTGCTAAATCGGATTCGTGAATAACTCTATGGTATTTATCAATATCTTTAAAATAGGATGGAGTATCAAACACTTCTATGTTCTTTTTAAAAGATTTTATAAAATATTCAAATGACTCTCTTGATTTTTTATCAATTTTTTTCCAACTATCTGTTTTATAAAAAATAAATTTTGGTTCAAAAAGCGGTCCTTTTAAACATTCCTCTAACATAAATTCAGATGAATAATGTATTGTAGCTTCATCATATTGATCTTTTTTTATTAGAATTTTTGCAAGTAGAGCAACATCTTCTACTGTTTTGCCAAAAACTCCAATATGATCTAAATTATATGAGGTTCTCAAAACTCCATTTCTAGAAATTAATCCATAACTTGGTTTGTATCCAACTACACCACAATAAGAGGCTGGCCTTATTACTGAACCTCCAGTTTGAGATCCAATCGACAACGGTGCCATATGCGTTGCTATAACTGCTGCAGATCCACTAGATGACCCACCTGGAGTTCTAGAATAATCGTGGGGATTTCTAGTTGCAGGTGGAGCAAGAAATGCCAATTCAGATGTAGCAGTTTTCCCCATTATAATAGCTCCAGCTGATTTTAATATATCAACAATTTCAGCATTCTGAGATTGTGTTTTACCTTTTCGTAAAACAGTTCCACATTCAGTAGGCATATCATAAGTACCTATAATATCCTTTAATGCTACTGGAATTCCATGTAATGGACCCATAGGCTTACCAGATTTACGATGTTTGTCAGCTTCATCCGCTTTTTCTAAAAGAAGTTTTTTATCAAAGTGAACCCAGGCTTTAACATCTTTTTCAAATTTTTTAATTTGATCAATATAATTTGTACAAAGTTCTGTAGATGTTAATTCAGACTTTCTTATTTTTTCAGCTAACTGATGAACAGGTAATGAAAAAAGATTTGACATTTAAAATTTTAATCAGCAAATAAAGTATCTGGTAACCATAGTGCAATACCTGGGAATATATACATTAAGACCATAGCTAAAATTACAATGCCTAAAAAAGGCATGATACCTCTAAATATTTGCATTAGTTCAACATTCCTACTTTGGACTCCTTTCAAATAATAGGCTGACATTGCCATAGGTGGAGTTAAAAAAGAAGTTTGTAAATTTAAAGCAATTAGCATTGCAAAAAAATAAGGGTTTACTCCAAAAAACTCAACAAGAGGTAAGAATATTGGAACAAAAATAATTAAAATTTCAGTCCACTCAAGGGGCCAACCCAGTAAAAATATTATTATTTGCGTAATTACTAGAAATTGCCATGGTTGAATATCCATTGATTTGAAGAACGTTTCAAAAACTTCATGTCCTCCAAGGTATGAAAATACTGATGCGAAGGTCCATGAACCCACAAATAACCACATAATCATTGCACTTGTTTTTGCTGTAAGAAATACAGACTCTTTAAAGTTTTTCCATTTTAAAGATTTATAGAAATATGAAAGCACTAAAGCTCCAAAAGCACCGACTGCTGCAGCCTCGGCTGGAGTTGCAAGTCCTGCTAAAATTGTACCAAGTACTAAAATTATTAAAGAAAATAATGGAACAAAAGATACTAATACCTCTTTCAATATCTCTGATCTCGGTGGTATTTCCTCTGCTGCTGGTTTAGGTGCTAAAGATGGATTAAAATACGCTCTTATTATTACATAGAGAATATACAATCCAGCCAACATTAAACCTGGAAATATCGCAGCTGCAAAAAGTCTTAAGGGCGAAAGCTGAGCTATAACAGCATAAACAATTAACATAATACTCGGTGGGATTAGTATTCCTAAGCAACCTCCAGAGCAAATTACACCTGATGCAAATTTTTTATCATATCCAGCTCTTATCATTGCCGGCCAAGCTAGAAGTCCCATTAAAGTTACAACAGCACCGATAATTCCTGTTGCTGTTGAAAATAGTGCACAAGTTACAAGTGCTGCAACAGCCATTGATGCTGGTAGTCGATGAGATGCTAATCTAATCGCAAAGAATAATTTTGCTACAATTCCTGCTCTTTCTACTAGATAGCCCATAAAAAGAAATAAGGGGACTGCAGTTAAAACGGTATTATCCATTATCGTATAGGTATTTTGAACTAATAAAGAAAATATCCGATTATCGAGTAAATGATCCATTCTACTTGGATCAAAGTAAGCATAATAACCAAATCCAACTCCCATCGCTAATAAAGTGAATGCGATTGGGAAACCTAATAAAACAGCAAAAAGAAATAAACTCATCATTAAAATTGCTATCTCAGGATTTGAAAGTTCAAATAACATCGGCTTTGTCATCCTTTTGTGAGGTTCTCATTAATACCTTTTCTGTTTCTTCAGCGTCTGCTGATAGTCTTTCTGGCCAGTGACCTGTTTTAATACATATAATTGCTCTAAACACTTCACTAATACCCTGAATTGCTAATAAGAGTCCAGATAAGGGTATTATAGACTTTGCCATATAAATTTGTATTTGTGCCGGACTATTCCAGCTAGTTTCTTTTATTTTCCAAGCGAGTGCTGCGTATTCATATCCATAAAATACTAAAGCTAAAATACCTGGAAAGAAAAAAATAAAATATAAAACTAAATCAATCCAACCTTGAACTCTTGTTGGGAATAGTCTGTAGATGACATCCCCTCTTACATGTGCTTCTGTAGATAAGGTATATGCTCCTGCCATCATAAAAATAGCTCCATACATCTGTAAACTAAAATCAAAGTTCCATAATGTGGGACTATTAAAAGCATATGCCATAATTACTTCATAACACGTGCCTCCCATTAAAATTACAATGCACCAAGAGAAAGCTTTTCCCATTGAAGCACTAAGGGTATCTGCAAATTTTATGAAAGATCTCATTGTTTTACTCTATGATAAATACAGTTAGTTTAGCAAACAAAAAAAAGGGGGCCTTTGGCCCCCTCAATTTAATTAAGATTTAACTTTATATTTTAACTTTCCCTAACGGTCCGAACTCATTTTCATAAGCTAATCTGTAATTTGGCTGATTCATCAGCAAGTATTTCATTACTCTCTTAGCGTATGCTTTTTGAGAATCTACGACTTTTTTGAAGAAAGCATCTTTCTTCGTGAAATCGCCGATAACTTTATCCCAACCTTTTAATTGTTGAGCTAAAATCTCATCAGACGTTTGGTAAACGTTAACTTTATGTTCATTCATTAATTTAGATAAATCAGCTGAATATCTAACTAATGCTTTGAAATAGTTATCTGTGTTTGCAGCATAAGCAGCATTTTTTAATATTGCTTGATTTGCTGGTGACAGACTGTTGAAAGATTTGTTGTTAATCGGTATTTCAAACATCTCTTGTGATTGGTGGAAGCTTCCTAAGTGATAATGCTTAGAAACATCTTGCATACCAAACTGAGAGTCTGAAGTTGGGTTGTTAAACTCAGCTGCTTCAATCAATCCAGTTTTCATTGCTGGTTGAATTTCACCACCTGGTAACTGTCTTACGACCATTCCCATTGCTGTAAGAACGTTAGTAGCAAGACCAACTGTTCTGTACTTCATACCTTTAACATCAGATACTTTAGTTACATTTTTCTTAAACCAACCAAATGGTTGTGCTGGCATCGGCATATGGAATACACCAGTGTAATCAAAGCCTACTTTTTTAATAGTCTCTTCATACAATGCTCTTCCTCCACCATATTCCATCCATCCCATTACCTCTTGAGATGACATTCCGTATGACGGACCAGTTCCGAATAAAGATGCAGCTGGATTTTTACCATACCAGTATGCAGTTACCCAGTGACCCATATCAACAGCACCCGAGCTAACAGCTTGACCAATTTCACTGGTCTTTACAACTGCTCCAACAGGTTGTAGATCAATTTTTAAAGATCCTCCAGACATGTCGCTAACCATTTTGCAATAGTCGCCTGCCATTTCGAAAAATATGTTAGCTCCACTTGGCCATGCTGCTTGCATTTTCAAGGTTTGAGCTGCACCTAAATTTACGTAAGGCATTGCAACTGCTGCTACACCGGCTGCTGCTGCTGTCTTGAAGAATTTTCGTCTTGAAGGTGTTTTTCCCCTCAAAGATTTTTTAGATTTAATCATTCTTCTCTCCTCTTAGTTAATTAACTATGCAATTAAAGCATAAAAGGATTGAAGAGTCCTATGCTAAATAGACTTATTACAAATTATTTACAACCTTGAGTGGTAATTATTAACATCTATTAGTTAACTTTATTCTTACAGCCACCTGTATCAAAAAATTCTGTAAGATTATCAATGGCTAGATTAGCCATTGCAGTCCTAGTTTCTTTTGTGGCACTACCAAGATGCGGTAATATAAATGCACTTTTGTGCTTCATGTACCCGGGATTTAAGTTTGGCTCTCCTTTATATACGTCAAGACCAACTGCATATACTTTTCTTCTATCTAGTGCATCTATCAAAGCTTCGTCATCAACGATGTCTCCTCTAGCTACGTTGGTTACTACTGCTCCTTTGGGCAATTTTTCTAATGCATCTTTATTTATTAAATTAACAGTCTCTTTAGAGGCTGGACAACACACAGATAATACATCCGATACAGACAATAAACTTTCTAAGGTTTCGTGATAAGTTGCTCCTTGCTCTTTATCACCACTAAGCTTGGATCTGTTGTGGTAGTGGATAATCATACCTAATGATCTAGCTACGTGAGCAATTTTTTGACCTATTCTACCCATGCCCAAAATTCCTAGTCGTGCTCCAGTTAATTGTTTGCCAATAAGATAATCAGCAGACCATTTCCAGTTCGACTCTCTTGCACCCTCAATACCTTCAGAAGCTCTCCTGCACGCACCCAAAATTAATAAGATACCAATTTCTGCAGTAGCATCTGTTAAGACTTCTGGCGTATTAGTTACTGCAATATTTCTTTTTTTTGCTGCTTCGAGATCAATATTTCCAAAACCAACTGCAAAGTTAGACAAAATTTTTACGCTATCTGGTAATTTATTTATTGTTTCCTCATCTAATTTGTCTGTTAATGCAGATAAAATTCCATCACATCCTTGGCTAAGCTCTATTAGTTTATCTTGGGAATATAATTCGTCATTTAAATTAAGATTCACGTCATATAAATTTTTAAGCTTATCCTCATTTGATCTTAACAACCTTCTAGTGACAAGTATTTTTTTCATAATTAATTTAGATCAAAAATTTTACCAGGATTCATTATATTGTTAGGATCGATACTTCTTTTGATCGTTTTCATCAATGGTATGTTATCTGGATGCTCTTTCAAAAGATAGCTTTTTTTGTGCAAACCAACTCCATGTTCACCAGTTATCGTTCCTTTTAATTCTAAAGTTTTATCTATTAGTTTATTACTAAATTCTCTGATTTTTTTATAAATTTCTTTGTCATTAGGGTCATATGGAAATAATACATGAAAGTTCCCATCTCCCAAGTGGCCAACCATAGGTGCTCTTAAACCAATTTTATTTACTTCCACTTCGGCAAATTTTACACATTCTGTTATCCTTGAAATTGGAACACATACATCAGTAGAATATACTCTGCCATTATTTACTAAAGCTTTAACAGAATAATACACATCCCATCTAGCTTGCCATAATTTATTTCTCTCCTCTAAATCAGCAGCCCATTTAAATTTACTTCCTTTATTATTATTTGAAAGCTCCTCTACAACTTTTATAGATTCTTTATTAGAAATTTCTGAGCCATGAAACTCAAAAAATAATGTTGGTTCTACATTTACATCTTGCAATTTTGAATAATTAATACTTATATCCATTTGATCTTTGTTCAGCATTTCTATTCTTGCAATTGGAATACCGTATTGGATAGTTTCTTGTGCAGTTTTGACTGCATCTTCTAATGTTGGAAAATGACAAACAGCACTCATTATACTCTCTGGTATTGGTGATAATCTTAATTGAACTTCTGTTATAACTCCTAAAGTTCCCTCTGATCCTATAAATAAATTTGTTAAATTATAACCTGCCGATGTTTTCTTTGTTCTGCCACCGGTATTTATAATATCACCGTTAGGTAAAACAACAGTTAGACCAGTAATTACCGTTCGCATTGTACCATATTTAACTGCCATAGTTCCCGATGCAGAAGTTGCAGCCATACCACCAATTGCTGCATTAGCACCTGGATCTATTGGAAAAAATACTCCATCCTCTCTTAAATGTTCATTTAATTGTTCTCTAGTAACATTGGCCTGTACTCTGCAATCAAAATCTTCGACATTCACACTTAATATTTTGTTCATTTTTTCTAAGGATATGGTTATTCCTTCCTCAATTCCAACAACGTTGCCTTCTAATGATGTTCCTGTTCCAAAAGGCACTAAAGGAATCTTTCTTTCGTTACACAATTTTAAAATGGTTGAAACTTCTTCATTGGTCTCTGGAAAAATGACTGCTTGAGATGGAACTGGATCATAAGTATCTTCACCGCGAGAATAATTAAACCTTGTTGAAGTCGAAGTAGAAAATCTATCTTTAAATATACTTTTAAGTTCTGTTTCTATAGATGCAATACTCATAAATTTAAAAAACTTAACTTATAAGAAAAATTTAACTAACCCAACATTTTTTTGATATTATCTAAAGCTTTAGATATATCATCTCTTGAGGCCGCAAAGCTAAATCTGACGTAATCATTGCAAGTTTTTCCGAATGCTGTACCGGGAACAATTGCAACTCCAGCTTCGTGCATTGCTCTTTTGCAAAACTCAGAACCGTTCATTCCAGTATCAATAACTTTTGGAAATGCATAAAAAGCTCCACCTGGCAAACTACACTCAACACCCGGCAAACTATTTAAACCCTCATGAATTAACTTTCTTCTCTGTGTAAATTTTTCCATCATTTCATGAATTGAGTCATCTGGGCCATCAAGGGCTGCAATACCAGCATATTGAGCTGCAGCATTAACACAGGAAACACTATTAATGAGTAATTTGTTTACATGCTCAACTAAATGTTCTGGCCAAAAACTCCATCCAAGCCTCCATCCAGTCATTGAGTAGGCCTTACTCCAGCCTTCAAGCACTATTAGTCTATCTCTTAACTCTGGGTAATTAAAAAATGTAGGCATTTCTTTATTATCAAAGATTTGTCTACTATAAATTTCATCACTAAGAATTGTAACGTTTGGATGTTTTTTTAGTCCTTCAGCAAGCTTATCAATTTCAGGTTTTTCTACAAAACTGCCTGTTGGATTATTTGGATTTATTAAAATCAACAATCTAGTTTTATCAGTAATCAGAGATAAGATTTTATCTGCACTGAATTTCAAATCTTTATCTTCTGTAAGATCATACGAAACTGCTTTTGCTCCTGAATAATTTATCATTGACTCATAAATTGGAAATGCTGGTGTAGGATGAATTATTTCTGCACCAGGTTCACCAAAACACATTATCGCGTAATACATTGTAGGTTTTCCGCCTGGCATAATAAGTATTCTATTAGCATCAACATCTGCATTATAAAGTTGTTTTAACTTTCTTGAAACTGCTTCACGACACTCTGGAATTCCGTTTGACATAACATATCCATGATGACCATCATCGAGAGCTTTCTTAGCAGCATCTACAACATGTTTAGGAGTTTTAAAATCTGGTTGACCCAATCCTAAGTGGATCATTGGTTTGCCTTGTGCCTCCAATTTCTTTGCTTCGGCTAGTACTGTAAATGCACTTTCGGTACCTAATCTGTTTAATGCGCTTGCTAATTCTATACTCACTTTTTACCTCCTAAAAATTAATCTTGAATAGTTTAGATCTTTTAAATTTTTACAACCCATCAATATCATATTTCTCTGGATTTCATCATGCATATTTTGTAGCAGCTTTTCAACTCCTTTTTGACCGCCAGCACTTAAACTAAACAAAAATGCCTTACCAAAACTACAAGCTTTTGCTCCTGCAGCAATTGCTTTTAATACATGAGTGCCTCTTCTTACGCCACCATCTAAAATTATATCAACTTTATCGCCAACTGCATCTGAAATTAATTTTATTTGATCAAACGGTGATCTTGAACCATCTAACTGTCTTCCGCCATGATTAGAAATCATTATTGCAGTACATCCAATATCAACCGCTCTTTTAGCATCTTCAACACTCATCACTCCTTTTATTGCAAAAGGCTTGTCCCATCTTTTAACAACATATTCAGCGTCACTCCAATTCATTCCAGGATCATATTGTTCATTTATATATTCAATAACAGACTTAGTTATGTTTGTACCTTTATCAGTTTTATTTTTTACATTAGATAGCTCAAATTTTTCGTTAGTAAGATAATCAAAAACCCACTTTGGTTTAATTGCAAAACTAAATAAACTTCTTAAAGTTAACTTTGGAGGAGTGGTAAATCCTGTCCTATGGTCTCTTTCTCGGTTCCCTGCAACAATAGTATCTACAGTAAGACAAAGTCCATCAAAATTTGCTCTTTTACATCTGTCTATCAAATCATCTGTTATCGATTGATCTTTATGTATGTACAATTGAAATAACTTAGGACCACTAGACAAATTCGCAATTTGCTCAATGGAATTATTAGACATGGTTGACATGCTATAAAATGTATTAAACTTTTCCGCTGCTCTTGCTGATGCCTTGTCGCCCTCTGGATGATATAATCTCTGCATAGCAGCAGGGGATAAAAAAATTGGCATACTTATTTTTCTACCAAAAACAGTAGTTGATAAATCTGGCTTACCAACATTTGCTAAAATTTTTGGAACTAAATCACAATCATCAAATGCTTCTGTATTTCTGTTTAAAGTTCTCTCATCGTCTGAGCCACCGTCTATGTAATGAAAAATTGGTGCAGGTAATTTTTTTTTAGCTAATTTCCTAAAATCATTAAAATTTAGACAGTCATTTAGGTTCATTACTATCTAAATCTAAGATTTTTTCTACTTAGGTCGCTAATTTTAGTACAACCCATTAATTTCATATCTCTTTCTAATTCAGATTTATATTGACCCAATGCTCTTTCAACACCTGCTTGACCAGCAGCAGCTAGAGCATAAAGATATAATCTTCCTCCAGCACAGGCTTTCGCACCCAGCGATAATGCTTTGAGCATATGAGTCCCTCTTTGAAACCCACCTTCACAAATAACGTCTAGCTTATCACCAACAGCATCTACAATTTCTGCTAATTGATCAAACGGAGATCTAGATCCATCAAGTTGTCTTCCACCATGATTTGATACCATAATACCTGTACAACCAATATCTACTGCTCTTTTAGCATCTTCTACACTCATAATTCCCTTTAAAGCAAAATGACCTCCCCACTGAGAACATAATTTTTCAGCATCATTCCAATTCATAGATTGATCTAACATTGTTGAAAAATAATTTCCTATTGAGGTATTTGTGCTTGTTCCTTCCTCAACGTAATCTTGCAAGTGCGGTAACTCAAATTTACCTTTTGTTAAGTAATTAATTCCCCACATTGGTTTTGTTGCGAAACTAAATAAGCTAGCTAACGTCAGTTTTGGTGGAGATGTAAAACCTGTTCTTAAATCTCTTTCTCTATTGCCTCCTGTTATAGTATCAACTGTAAGTGCCATTACATCAAATTTAGCTGCTTTAGCTCTCTCTAAACACGAGTCGTTTAAACCTCTATCTTTGTGGAAATAAAACTGAAACATTTTAGGAGTATCAATTAGTGAGGATATTTCCTCAACGCTGACTGTTGCTAGTGCAGATACACCAAACATTGTATTAAATTTTTGAGCGGCTTTACCAACTGCCCTTTCTCCATCAAAATGAAAAAGTCTCTGTAATGCAGTTGGTGAACAGTAAAAAGGTAAATCTAATTTTTTGCCAAATATAGTTGTCGACAAGTCAACACTTTCAACTCCTCTCAAAACATTTGGCACTAAATCTACATCATTAAAAGCAGAAGTATTTCTGTTATATGTTATTTCATCATCCGCTGCTCCATCAATATAGTGAAATATTGGTGATGGTAATTTTCTTTTTGCAAGACTCCTAAAATCTTGAAAGTTATGACAATTTTTTAAACTCATAACGTTTCTTTAGAACTTTTGAAGAAAATTGAACATATAACTATTTGCCCCAGGATTTTTATCTCCAAGACTTGCATTAGATATATGGTTATAAGATAGGCCCAGTTGAGAATTTTTAAATAAATCTAAGGATAATTGTACTTCGCTCTTAAATTCGATCAGGTGTCCCAAATCTTTTCCATCACCTTCGCCATATAAACCAGGGGTAAAACTCGGCACAAAGTTGACAAAACCAAGTTTATATTCAGCTTGTATACCAGTATAGAAATAAGTTGCATTATCAGCTGTTAGCATAAAACCTGTAACAGGAGAGAGAGTTCCTAGAAAACTATCTCGTAGAAGATTTTCATTTTGATGTTGAATTCCAAATAAAGTAGATTTTGCACCATCATCACTGAAATCAAACATTCCGGAATAAAAATTCCACTGATGTTCACTTTTAAATTTATTCTGCTCTTCACCATATACAGGCAAGGAAAGAAAAAAATAAAGTACAAATATTTTTAAAAATTTAAACATTTTTATTATAATTTATAAATGCTTTTTTGAATATTAATAGACCTCCAAAAACAAACAAAATCAACGGTAATATCCAAAGAAGAAGTGTTTTTTTGTCTAATTCAGGTTCATACATTATCCAGTTACCATATTTATTTTTCAAATATTCATAAATATCATTGTCTGAATTACCCTCTTCAATTTTTTTTTTAATTAGATCTTTAACACTTATCGCAAATTCAGATTGCGAGTCATACACAGATTGACCTTGGCAGATTAAACATCTTAAGTTTTTTGAAATTGAATCAACTTTACTAATTTTATTATCAGCTAAAACTGAATTATTAATTAGTATTAAAAGTAAAAAAGAAAAGGTTATTAATGTAAAAATTTTTTTCATGAATTTAATATATT
The DNA here is from genome assembly GCA_902596325.1 of uncultured Pelagibacteraceae bacterium. GTDB lineage: Bacteria > Pseudomonadota > Alphaproteobacteria > Pelagibacterales > Pelagibacteraceae > Pelagibacter. The sequence goes on along the minus strand of CACJTN010000002.1, from coordinate 21,952 downwards.
TATAATTTCTTCTAAAATAAACTCATCAATAGGTCCAAGATATTTTTTTATAATTTTATTATTTGTGTTATCAATTACATATGTCTCTGGAACACCATATGCACCTATATCTATTGAGATAAAACCTTTTTTATCTAACAATATATGATCATATGGATTACCTAATTCTGATATGAAAGATTTAGCATTTTCAATCTTATCCTTATAATTTAAACCAACTATTTTTGAGTTGTTATTAGAGGAAAGAGTAATTAGATGTTTATGTTCTGACCTACAAGGTGCACACCAAGATGCCCATATGTTTAAAATTGTAAATTTTTCTTTTGCAACTAATTTACTTAAATTCTTTTCCTCTCCAGTAAAAAGTTCCGTACTTATTAAGTTAGGCATTTTCTTATTTACGATATGATCAGTGGTATACAAGTTTTGTTTTTTCATACCTAAATACAAAGCAAAAAAAACTAAAATTGTTATTAATAATATTAAAACTAAATTTAATTTTTTAAATTTCATTTTTTTATTAAAGCTAAACTACCTCCGAATGCTAACATGATAAGCGATATCCAAATCCAGATCATGAAGGGTTTTTGTTGATATCTTACGTTAAACACCTCTCCCTCCTTAAGCAAACTAAATACAATAAAGTTATCATTCAATAAATTTGTCTTAATATCTGCTTCACTAGTAGATATTACGGGTTGGTCGTATATTCTTATTTCTGGCTGAAAATTTATCGGTATCTTTCCCTCTTCAGTAATCTCAAAATATCCTCTCAACAAATTATAGTTATCCTGTTTTTCAAAATTTATACTTTTAAATTCAATTTTTTTATTCATGAAAGTAAGATTATCACCTACTTTCATATTTGAATTAATCTCTTTTGAATAAATTCCATTAACCAAAATACTTATTATAAGTAAGCTAAATGCAAAATGAGAAATTTTTTGAGGGAACTGAATATTTTTTTTAACAAGATCACTCGCACTGCTATAAAATAAAAAAATTGAAGTTGAAATTAATATAGTTGAAAAAAGATATTTAACACCAGAATATTCAACTATTAGGTAAGATATGACTAATGATAAAATAAGTATTAAAATTTGATAGTAATTTATTTTTGTAAACTTATCCTTAATCCATTTTAATCTAGGACCAATAGACATGAAAATAAAAAAAGGTATCAAAAAAGGAACCATTAATTTATGATAAAATGGAGCGCCTACTGAAATTTTTTCATTACTAATTACCTCTAAAAAAATTGGATACAATGTTCCAATTAACACCACAGATAAAAAATACATCATAAACCAATTATTAATTAAAACTGCAGTTTCTTTACTGAGCCAAAAAAAATTATTAGATGGATTTGGATTTTTAATTTCAAATGAAAAGTAAATAATTATTGCTAATAAAATTAATATAAATAAAAAAATTAGTATGAATAGTCCTCTAGAGGGATCATTAGCGAATGTGTGTATAGAGTTTAAAATCCCCGATCTCACTAGAAAGGTTCCGCTCATACTTAATGCAAAAGTTGCGATAGAAAGTATGACTGTCCAGTTTTTCAATGAATTCCTTTTTTCTAAAACTAAAACCGAGTGTAATAACGCTGTTAAACATAACCAAGGCATTAGAGAGACATTTTCTACAGGGTCCCAAAACCAAAATCCTCCCCAACCAAGTTCGTAATAAGCCCATATTGAACCTAGCATTATGCCGAGTGTTAGAAATATCCACGATGCAAATATCCATTTCTTTATATGTTTTGCCCAATAAGAATTAATACTTTTGTTCACAGTGGCAGCTAAAGATGAAGAAAATACTAATGAAGTACCAACGTATCCTAAATATAAAATAGGAGGATGAATGGCTAACGCAGGATCTTGTAAAATTGGGTTAAGTCCAAGACCCTCTGTTGGGGTTGGAAATAAATACTCAAAAGGATTTGAGGTAAAGATTATAAAAAGCAAAAATCCTAATATGATTACTTCTTGAAACACTATTGTTAATAATTTGTAACCATTTTCAGATTTTTTAGAATTTAGAATAAATAAAAATAAAAATAATATTAATACAAGCAACCAAAGTAACAAGCTTCCTTCGTGATTTCCCCATACACCAGATATTTTATAAAATAATGGTTTAGAAGTATGAGAATTATTATAAACGGTTACATTGCTAAAGTCTGAAACTATAAAATTAAAAACTAGACAAAAAAAACTAAATAAAACTAGAAAAAGTTGTAAAAAGACTAAATTATAATAAATGCCATCAAATTTTGAATTTTTAGAAATGATTGCTCTTGTTGACTTTGTAATTATAAATAAAGAAAATAAAACACAAAATACCAAAGAATAATAACCTAGTTGGTTAATCATTAGTTATTTTCTAATGCCTTTTTAACTTCGGGAGGCATATAATTTTCGTCATGCTTAGCTAAAATTTTTTTTGCAACAAAAAACTTTCTATCTTGAATAAAACCTTCAGCTACTACACCTTTCTCCTCCTCAAAAAGATTGGGAACTATCCCAGAATAAGTTACTTTTATCTCATTTTTGAAATCGGTTATTACGAAACTGATTTCTTTAGCATTTACCTCTAATGAGTTTTTTTTAACCATACCTCCAACTCGAACTTTTTTATTTGTTAATTCAGATAAATTTTTAATTTCTGTTGGAGACTTAAAGTAGACTACATTCTCCTCTAATGATTTTAATATTAAAAATACAATTAATATTAATGAAACAAAAGCAAAAGATAAAAAAGTAATTCTCAGTTTTACTTTTTTACCAAACATATATTTTTAAAATTAAATTTTTGATATATTTGTAAAAGCCAATATTTCTTTATAGGTCTTCTGTTTTTTAACGCTCTCAGTTTTTTCTTCAGTTAAATCAAAGTATTTAGATTTAAATTTTTCCTGTTCTTTTTTTAATTGAATTTTTATTACATGATATAGAGCAAAAAAGCTTATTAAAGTAAAAATAAAAGATGACCATACGTATAAACCGTATCCATTCATTGTTATAATTTCAAATGTCATATTCTATCTAAGCCTTTATTTTTTATTTTTATCAGTTCTGTATTATATTTCATCAAAAATATTAGAACGGAAAAAAGTACAAATGCCGCAGTCATTATAAATAATGGCAATAACATTGAGGAATGTATCGAAGATCCTGATAAAGTAATTGAAGCGGGTTGATGAAGCGTTGTCCACCACTCTACAGAAAATTTAATAATAGGTAAATTTATCAAGCCCAAGATTGATATTGCAGAAGTAATTTTATTTAAACTTTCTTTATTCTGAAAAACCCTCCAACTTAAAATGTATAGAATATAAAAAATGCAAAGTACTAACATAGAAGTTATTCTTGCGTCCCACACCCACCAGGTGCCCCAAGTAGGTCTGCCCCATATTGATCCTGTAACTAAAGCAATTATATTAAATATTAAACCAGACGGGGCTAAACTTTTTGCAATTGTTAAGAAATATTTATTTTTAAAAATTAAGTTACCTAGAGATAAAATTGCTATCACTGAAAATATACCAACTGATGTCCATGCAGATGGTACGTGAACATACATTATTCTAACGCTATCACTTTGTTTATAATCTGCAGGTGATAGCACTAGGGCTTCAACAATACCTATAGAAAAAACTATTATAAAAAGAAAAAAAACGTATTTTTGAGCCTTAAAGCTTAGATTATTGATTTTATAAAAAATATTCATTTAAAAGATACATAATCATTATGAAAATATTTTCTATATATAATTCTGACCAAGAACACAGAGGGAGATAAATAAGGAAGAAAGTTTGTATCCTTGGCCAGAATGATTAGATTATAATAGTTAGATATGTCTAAGTTTTGAGTTAAATGTGTTGAAAAATTGACCTATTTTAATTGGAGGGTTTAAAATAACTCGATCCTCTTTTTCCTGAGAATATTTCATTAATTAAAGGATGCTTTATAGGCTCACCTGAGTTATCTACTAACAGATTTTGTTCTGAGACATAAGCCTCGTATGTGATTTCATCGTTTTCTGCTAGCAAATGATAAAATGGTTGATCCTTTCTTGGTCTTACATTTTTAGGTATAGATTGATACCACTCCTCAGAATTATTAAACTCAAAATCAACATCATATATGACGCCTCTGAAATCAAAATGTCTGTGTTTTACCACATCACCTATAGAGAATTTTGCTTTTTGAATAGTCACAATATTAGTATGGGGATTTGTTAAAAAAAATCAATAAAAAAAATATGATTGTTTTTTTAATCTGTTAATATGAAGTGTGAATAAATCTTTAATCAAATTTGTCACAGACTTTGGTCCGTTATTGGTTTTCTTTAGTATTTATTATAATAGCGGTAAAGATCTTAAAGTCGCCATACCACCATTTATAGTTGCAACATTGATAGCGGTTGTAATTATTTGGTTCTTAGAAAAAAAAATTCCAATGATTCCCCTTATCGGAGGAATATTAATTACTTTTTTTGGAGCATTAACAATTTATTTTGACAATCCTATATTTATTTATATTAAACCCACGGTAGTTAATATTTTATTTGGATTTGTATTAATATTTGGAAAATATTTTTCATCTGAACCACTTTTAAAAAAATTTTTAGGTAAATCTTTACCGCTTAAAGATGAAGGTTGGAAGATTTTAACAAATAGATGGATTTACTTCTTTTTTGGATTAGCTATTCTAAACGAAGCCGTATGGCGAACTCAATCAGAGGAATTTTGGGTTAATTTTAAAGTCTGGGGATTGTTACCTATAACTTTTGTATTTACAGCTTTTCAAATAGGTTTAATAAACAAGTATAAGATTGATGAAAACTAACTTAAAACTTATAGTCAATAATAATTTTGATTTAAATAGAAAAAAAAATTTTTTTGAAAAAAAAGAGCTAAAAATCATATTAAATCTTTATGCTAAAATGGTCTCGGAAGGATCTTGGAAAGACTATGGATTAACAATTTCTGCTAAGCAAGTTGGATTTAGTGTTTTTAAAAATACAGCAGAAAATGCTATGTACAAAATTTGCAAAAATTTTAAACCAAATAATAAAAATTTTAAATACTTAATAACAGATTCAAAAGGTGTTATTTATCGAAATTCAGACAATCTTGAGAATTTATTAAATAATACTAATTGGAAAAAACTTCAGAGATAATTATCTTCTTTGACCGAACAATCTTAGTAACATTATAAAGAGGTTTATAAAATCCAAGTATAATGTTAAAGCACCCATTATTGCTTTCTTACCCATCAACTCACCACTATCTGATGCTGCATACATGTTTTTGATTTTTTGTGTATCATAAGCAGTTAAGCCAACAAAAATTAAAACACCTAAAATTGAGATAACAAAATACATCATTGAGGATTTTAGAAAAATATTCACTAATGATGCAATTATAATCCCTATCAAACCCATCATTAAGAAAGATCCAAATTTTGTTAAATCTCTTTTAGTTGTATAACCATAAATACTCATTGCTCCAAAAGTTGCGGAAGTGATAAAGAATACTCTAGTTACACTTAATCCTGTGTAAACAAGTAATATCGAGGAAAGAGATAAACCCATTAAGCCGGCAAACACCCAGAAAGTTGTTTGAGCTTTTGATGCACTCATTTTATTCATCCCAAAGCTCATATAAAGTACAATACCTAATGGCGCCAACATTATAATCCATTTAAGACCCGATAGGTATATAGCGTTACCTATTTCTGTAAGACCAACTATTGAACCATCAGTACTAGTCACTACTGACATTTTAAATGTTAATAGCGCAACTATTCCTGTTAACAAAACTCCTGTCGACATATAATTATAGACCTTAAGCATGTAGGCTCTTAAGCCTTCGTCCATCACAACGGCTTTTTTTGCAGTTGTTGTTTTATTTAAAATATTATCTCTGTTAAATTCCATGAAATATATATAGTAATATTTTAATATATTTTCAAGCAGACAAACACTAACAAATGCTAATTAAAAAATTATGAATTACAAAAAATTAGGAAATACTGAACTAAATGTTAGCACAATTTGTCTCGGTACAATGACCTGGGGAGAGCAAAATAGCCAAGAAGATGCTTTTCAACAAATGAATTATGCCTTAGAAAAAGGTGTTAATTTTTGGGATACTGCAGAGCTTTATTCCGTACCACCAAAAAAAAATACCTATGGATTAACAGAGGAAATTATAGGTAGTTGGTTTTCTAAATCAAAAAAAAGAAATGAAGTTGTGCTTGCAACAAAAGTTGCTGGACCTTCGAGAGATTATCTAAGAAATGGCGAAAATAGTTTTGTTGGAAAAAATCTTGAAAGTGCTCTTAATAATAGTCTTAAAAGATTAAAAACAGAATATATAGATTTATATCAATTACATTGGCCTGAAAGGAACGTGAATAATTTTGGAAAACTTGGGTACATACATAAAGAAAGTGAATGGAGTCAATTTGAAGATGTGCTAAATCATTTGCAAAAATATATTGATGAGGGAAAAATTAGATATGTCGGTTTATCTAATGAGACACCTTGGGGAGTGATGAATTATATTCACTTATCAAAGGATAAAAATTTACCACGAATGATGTCTATTCAAAATCCTTATAGTTTACTTAATAGATCCTATGAGGTCGGGCTTGCTGAGGTATCGATTAGAGAACAAATTGGTTGTTTATCTTATTCTCCTTTAGCAAGTGGTTATTTAAGTGGTAAGTATAGAAATGGTGCGATGCCTAAAGGTTCAAGAATTGAGAGGGACTATGAATTTTGGGGAAGATATAGAAAACCACAATCTGAGAACGCAGTAGAGGAATATTATCAAATTAGTAAAAAATATAATTTAGATATGAGTCAAATGTCTATTAAATTTTGCGAGATTCAAGACTTTATGACAAGTGTAATAATTGGTGCAACTACTATGGATCAGTTGAAAACAAATATAGAAAGTGTAAAAGTAAATTTACATAAAGATGTAATAAATGAAATTAACTCAATTCAAAGAAAATATCCCAATCCATGTCCTTAATTAAAAAACTTATAATAAAATTATTTTTATCTTTCTTTATATGCTCTAGTTTAGTTAATGCAGAAGAAATTAAGAAGGTCGGTAAATATAAAGATTGGGAGGCAGTTGTATACCTGAATGGGGTTGAAAAAGTTTGTTTTGCACAATCTAAGCCTGTCTTGCAATCTCCAAAAAAAGTTGAGAGAGAAGCAAGACTTTTTGTAAGTTTTAGACCTAATGAAAAAATAGTTGACGAAGTAAGCACAACATCTGGCTACAATTATAACAATCAAAATACAGTTTCTGCAAAATCAGGAAAGACTAACTATAAATTTGATATCAAACAGGAGGGTTTTGCTTGGATTGCTGATAATAAAATCGAGAGAAAAATTATTAAAACTATGAAAAAAGCATCAAGAATTATGGTTACGGGTTATAATAAAGAAGGATCGCAAACTATTGACCATTATTCTTTAATGGGTTTTACAAAAGCTTATGGTGCTGCAAAAAAAAGTTGCACATAATTTTTGAATGAAATCAAAAAAAAAAATTGTTTTAGCCTACTCTGGTGGACTAGATACCTCCATTATACTTAAATGGCTTCAGGAAAATTACGATGCAGAAGTCATAGCATACACAGCTGATGTGGGTCAGGAAATGGATAAAAAAAAAATTATCAATAATGCAAAAAAACTTGGTGTAAAAAATATTATAATTAATGATTTAAAGGATGTTTTTGTAAAGGACTACGTTTATCCAATGATCAGAGGTCATGCTTTGTATGAAGGCACATATTTACTTGGCACATCTATTGCAAGACCTTTAATTGCTAAAGATCAAGTCAGAATTGCAAAGAAATTTAAAGCATTTGCCGTATCACATGGCTCAACGGGAAAAGGAAATGATCAGGTAAGATTTGAGCTAGGTTATTATTATTTTGCGCCAAAAATGAAGGTGATTGCCCCTTGGCGTATTTGGACAATGAATTCAAGATCTGATTTGATTAAGTACGCAAAAAAAAACAAAATACCTATCCCTAAAGATAAGAAAGGTGCACCACCCTTTTCTGTTGACGATAATTTATTTCATACCTCTACAGAGGGAAAGGCATTAGAAAATCCAAAAAGCTTTGCCCCAGAGTTTATATATCAAAGAACAATATCTCCAGAGAAAGCTCCAAATAAGCCAAGTTTTGTGACCATCAATTTTAAAAATGGAGATCCTTATGGAATTAATGGAAAAAAAACTTCTCCTGCTAAACTTTTAGAAAAACTTAATCAGTTAGCTGGTAAAAATGGAATTGGAAGAGTTGATCTAGTTGAAAATAGATTTATAGGAATAAAGTCTAGAGGCGTTTATGAAACTCCTGGAGGAACATTATTACTTCATGCTCATAGAGCAATAGAGACCGTCACTCTTGATAAAAAGACTATGCATAAAAAAGATGAGGTTATGCCAAGATATGCAGAATTAATTTATAATGGATATTGGTTTTCAAAAGAAAGATTTAAGTTACAAAGAGTTATTGATGATAAAAGAAATAAAGTGAACGGTTCAGTAAAATTAAAACTCTATAAAGGAAATATAACAATTCACTCAAGACAAACCAAAAGCAAAGCTTATTCGATGAAAAAAGTTTCGTTTGAGGAAAATAAAACATTTAATAAATCAAACGTTGAGAGATTTATTAATTTTAACAAAAAAAAGCTAAAATAAATAATTATGAATTTTGAGACAACTAGGGCGAAAGCCATTGAAAATTTAGATAGATTTGTTGAAAGAAACTTATCAGACTATTCAAAATTGAGGAATTTTGATTTTGGACCTGATAAACGTAGTAATGTTTCTTGTCTGTCCCCATATATAACTCATGGGGTTCTAAACGAAGTTGAAATTATTAAAAAATCACTAGCAAAATATTCCTTTAATAAAAATGAAAAATTTATTCAAGAAGTACTTTGGAGAACTTATTGGAAAGGATGGTTAGAGTTGAGACCCTCCGTTTGGAGTGATTATATAATTAGCTTAAACAGCATAAGAGAAAAATATAAAGAGAATATCAATTACCTAAGAGCTATAGAAGGAAAAACTAATATTGAATGTTTTGATGAGTGGGTTAAAGAATTGAAAACACACAATTACTTACACAATCATACGAGAATGTGGTTTGCTAGTATATGGATTTTCACACTTGATTTACCTTGGCAATTAGGAGCAGAATTTTTTTTAAAGCATCTTTATGATGGAGATGCAGCTTCAAACACATTGGGTTGGAGATGGGTTGCTGGTATTCAAACACAAGGTAAACATTACTTAGCATCAGAATGGAACATAAAAAAATTTACTAATAATAGGTTTCAAAATATAAAATTAAATGAAAATGCACCTCCCAAAATGGCCGATAAAACTTATTCAATTATTAAGAATGATTTTATTAATCCAACAATAAATGAAGATAAAACTCTTATTATTTTTGAAAATAGTTTGTCATTTGAAATTTCAAATTTAAAAGAATTTAAATTTAATAAAATAATTTTAGTAGTTAACTCAAATGAATTTAGACAAGTCAAACTAAGTGATAATGTTATAAAATTTAAATCTGAATTAATTAATGACCAACTTGAAAGAATTGAGAGTTTGTCAATTAATTGCGAAATTGTTTCAGTTGATAAATTAAAAGAAATTAAAAGCGATTTTTATATTCTTTATCCATGTGTTGGAGAAAATTTGGATTTTGTTATGTCTAACTTAAGTAATTATAAATTTATTTATAGAAAATTAGATCAATTTTCTTGGCAATTTTGTAATAAAGGTTTTTTTAATTTTAAAACTTATATACCTAAGATAATTGCTAAGTTTACCTAGCAAGTTTTATAAATATATCTCCCATTCCAGCTTGTAATTTTTCTAAAGGAGTATTGTTTCTGATATCACAGTATTCTCCAGTGACAGGATGAGCTTTCACAATTTTTATGTCATTATCATTACATGGTTTTGTATTATGAAACAAACCAATGACCATTCGTCCATCTAGATTATAAACTTGATCTTTTGAAATATTACTACCATCACAGAAATATTTTTTTGTTACCCTTTCAGGAAAATCTTTTTTTGTACAAGGATTATTAATTGTAAGAACATAAAATTCTTTTAATCCATCTTTAAACTTATGCTTCATTTTTTGAACCGTCGTATATTTCATCAAATCACATGAACAGGGAACACAACATCTATAATAATTTCCACAAATTTGTTTTCCGGTTTTTTCCTCACTTATATTTACAAACTCAGCGGTGCTATTAGGATCAATTAGTGATCCAGATACAGCACAGTATAGTTTGTTGTATTCAACAAAATCATTATAAGTAATATCTTTATCAATTATATACTTAAAAAATTTTGGACCTGCAGCGTTTCTATTATTGTCTGGAAAGATCCTAGACCAATCTGTAACTAAATCTTTATAATAATTTTTTTCAGCAGATATAGAAATGTTTGAAAAAGTTAAAGTTAATAAAAAAATTGGAATCAATTTTAAAAAATTTAACAAGAGTTTCATTTGATATAATATGGGTTTTTAAAAACCCATTTTTGACCAGTTAAATCTTTCTTGGTCCTCTTTTTCGAACTTATTTAACTCTGCTTTTGAGGGTTTTCTAAAAATAAAAATACCTAGTGCAGCGATAAATAATGCAATAAGTGATACAGAACAAAAAGTCATAAGGTCTAATACATGAAATATTGATATTTTGTAGTAATTTTATTCTAACTTTTGTCGCAGTTAAATAGGCTTTTAAATTATTAATTTATTGTTATTTAAAGTCCATGAATAAATTCAATCTAATCTTAAGCGTAATAATTATGACGTTTGTCCCATCTATTACATTTGGAAATGTAATTGAAAAGCTTAATGAAGCAGGTAAGTTTAATAAATTAAATGAAACTCTTGCTAAATCTGGTTTAAATGAAAATCTAAAAGGGGCTGGACCTTTCACTGTGTTTGCACCATTAGATGATGCGTTTGCTGCGATAAGTGCGAAAACATATTACGGTCTATTAAGAGAAGAAAATAAAGATAAGTTAGTAAATATATTAGGTCGACACGTTTTTTCAAAAAAAATTACTTCCTCCGAAATAGATGGTGAAGTTAAACTTAAGGCTATTAACGGTGAAGAAATTACGATTAAAAAAGTAAATGGTATAGTTTATATTAATGAGGCAGAAGTTGTAACAGCTGATGTCGAAGTTTCAAACGGTGTAATACATTATATAAATAGAGTTCTTCAACCTTTAAAATAATTACTTTTGTCTTAAAGTAATTGTTTGGTTTAAATCTTTAACTGAAATTGTTTTAGTTTTTCCGTTTGTCCATTTAATTTGAATTCTAATATTTTTTTCATTTTTTCTAATTCCATAATGAGCAACTGGTTCCATCTGACACAAATATCCAGATCCAGCATCAATCGTTTTGGAATGTTTTCTTAAATTCGAAATAAGAGTTACAGTTGCGCCCCTTGCTGGTGCTCCATATTTATTCAAAGGTTTTACTCTAAGATATTTATGGTTAGGGTCCACTTTTGCTTTATAAAGGGATAATGGTTGATCTCTGCTTTCACCATGAGAAACCAATAATTCCAATATACCGTCATTGTCTATGTCTGCTACAGCGGCTCCAGTTCCGTAACCATCTGGTTCTAAACCAATATCTAATGGTAATTGTTCTAAAACTCCATTATCCAATATTTTGAAAAGTTTATTTGGTTCACCTATGTTATTCATAAAAACTTCATCATATCCATCATTATCTAAATCAGCTGAAATAATCGTTCTAATTCTTGTTGGCACATCAAATGTTGGTTTTGCAATATCCTCAAAAATTTTATCTTTTAATACATACGCTCTATGAAATCCTCCCCAGTTACCGTTCAAAATATCTAATCTCCCTCTATAATATATGTCTGATAAAGCTGTACCTCTACCATTTTGAAGAACATCCTCTACTCTATACTCGTATGCAACGTCTAAAAATTTACCATTATTATTTTTATAAAGAAAATTAGCACCTCTCTCATTGGCAGCAAAAATATCCATTTTATTTGAAATAATATGACCTGCTACAACTGCTCGACCTCCTGTTACTTTTGCTAAATTTAATTGAACTGACTTATCAACTATTACGTTGTCACTATATTCATAAAATCTAGTTGGTCCCCCATAGTTAGCAACATAAACGCCGTATGTTCCATCACCTTTTCTATCTACACAAGCAACTGACCTTCCAGCTGTCAAATTTAAATCCTTTTTATTTTTTTCAACTTCAAATAAATCTAAAAATTTGTTTCCATCAAAGTCTATTAGTCTATCTGAGTATTTTTTCGTACCACTGTAGGTGTCTGTGTTAAGGAAATAAATTTCTTCGTATCCATCTTTATCAATATCACATGCAGCAACACCAATAGTTCTTCTAAATTCATCAGAAAAAATATTTTCATTAACAATATTTATTAATTTTCCATCTTTATAAGATAATGCCAAGTTAAGATAACCAAACCCAGTGACCACAAAATCAAAGTTTCCATCTTTATTTACATCTGTCACAGAAACTCCATAACTAAGTCTTTTTGGGTTTTCGACAATTTGACTTGTTAAATCTTCAAAAAAACTAGCATTAAGTTTATTTGGAAATATTAATAAGAATAAGAATATAATTTTTTTTAAATTTTTAATTACCTTAAATTGCATTTTTTTTTCTTTTATATTGTTTCATCCACTCACTAAATAATTTTATAGCATCATTCATATCCCTAGTTTTATTTGGGTGATTTTTTGCCCTTCCTAGCATAGTTGCAATAACGTTTACCTGATATTTTGTTGATCTATTTTTTATAGTATCGATTGTGTATAAGGCTTTTTCTTTATTTTTAAAACCTAGGCCTTGAGTAGTTGTTTTGGGATTATAATCTGAAAATAAAGATAAATTTAAAGGTTTAATTTTCCTACTTAATGGCATTTTGTCTACAGTCTTAAAGACTAATTTATAATCTAGTTTATCTAATTTTTTTTTTGATTTTCCATCAAAACCTATAAGATTAATTGAAAAGTTACTTTTTTTATTTGTTTTACAAATTAATTTTATATGTCTCTTGTGAAATTCTTTAATCCTATCTTGATAGATTTTTTTTAAATTTAGATATTTTTTTTCCTTATAATTCGGTGTCGAAACAAACAATATTCTACTTTTCCATTTGTATTTTTCTAAATTCATATTCTTTTACTAGAGCATCTTTTTGAACAATATTTGACTTTATCCCAGTTAAGTTTCCATTTTTTTCTCCAATTAAAAGGTCTTTTACAAACGACGCATAATTTAGAAGGTAAGTTAGATTTTTTCATTTTAACTGATGTTTATTTTTTAAAAATAAAAAATAGGCAGCAATCTCATATGCGTAATGAAATAATATAAATAGTGGTTTTTTACTTAAGATTTTATATAAAAAATTGTATTTCGGAATACTCGACCAAATAATTAAAAATGCTTTTGCCCCACCAATTACTTTTCCATCATGGATAACATGAAGTCTTCTTAAAAGCTCAGCTTGAGTTTTTGATGTCAATGAAATCGCCTCATCATTATTTGTTATGTCTACCCAATCTAATGAATTATCTGAATATTTTTTGTAGTGATCAATCTCCATTTTACAAATCTTACATGAGTTATTAAAAAAAACTTTAACTGACATTAGTATTCTCCTTAATAAATTTGTCAGCTGCAGAAAAAATTAGTTTTTTTCTGTCTTGTTTCATTTTATCTAAGATACGAACCATCATTGATAATCTAGGATTTTTCAAGAAGAAGGATCTGTTTCTATTTATAAACCTCCAATAAAGACCATCCATAATATTACACCACTCACCTTTTTTAAAATCCATCATTTTCATAAAATAACTTGATCCACATATATAGGGTTTAGTTGCAAAAATTCCACCATCACTAAATAATCCCATACCATAAACATTGGGAACCATTACCCAGTCAGATGAATCTACAAACATTTCCATAAACCATTTATAAACATAGATAGGTTTGATTTCACAAAGGTTCATAATGTTAGCTAATATCATTAATCTCTCAATGTGGTGTGACCATCCGTGTGTTAGAGCATTTTTAATTGCATAGTCTAATGGTGGTAAACCCGTATTACCTTCATACCACGAACTTTTCATTTTTCTATTTTGTTTAAAGAAATTTCGTGTTTCCATCTCTTTATTATAACCCCTATAAATTCCCCTCATGAATTCTCTCCAACCAATTACTTGTCTTATGTATCCTTCTAATGAGTTTAGTCTTATTTTATTTTTCTTGTGATGGGTTAAAATTCTATCAATAACAAATTCCGGAGTAATTAAACCAAGATTAATATATGGACTTAGTGCGCTATGAAATAATATATTATCTTTTTGATCAACCGCATCCTCATAATCTCCAAACAAATTTGACTTTTCCTTAATAAAAAAATCTAATAGCTTAACAACATCTTTATGAGTCGTAGCTAACCAAAAATTATCTACACTACCTGGATGTTTTGGAAATTTTTTTTCAACTATTTTTTTTAAAGCTACAGTATGTTTGGTCTCATTAATTTTTGGAAATTTAGGTATAGAAATATTTTTGGGTAATTTATTTCTGTTGTCCTCATCGAAACTCCATTTACCACCCACTGGTGTTCCATCTTTTGCCATTAGAATATTCATTTTTTTTCTAGTTTCTTTATAAAATGTTGCCATAAATGGTTTTTTATTTTTATTTAAATATGCATCAAACTCTTGACGAGAATTAAGAAACATTGGTGTTTTAATAACATTCCATTTAACGTTTATACTGTTAAAAAATTTAGTTAGTTTGATTTCAAAAAATTTATCCTCAACTTCAAAACTTGTTACCTCGTTTATTTTTTTTGATTTAATAATTTTTTTTAATTTTTCTGTATAACTTTTACCGAACTCTTTATTCTCGATATCTGAATATTCTATTTTAAGTTTATTTTTTTTTAATTCATCTGAATGGGATCTCATAGAGGATAAAAATAGTAATATTTTAAGCTTATGGTGCTTCTCGTACGTGCAAAGCTCTAGATCCTCTGCCATGAAAAATAGGTGATCATTTTTGTAGCGATCTAGGTATTTTGGTGGAAATAATTGATTTCCAAGTATAAAAAATAACTTCATAATGTTAATATAACTAAAAAAAAATTTATGTCAGGAAAATATATTATTTTTGGTGCGACAGGTTCTATCGGCTCTAGTCTTGCAGAGAAGCTTGCAAATGATAAAGCTGAAATGCATTTAGTTGCCAGAAATGAAGATGAGGTTAAACCGATCGCAGAAAAATTGGCTTGTACTTTTACTGTAGCTGATGTTCTACAGGATGGATTTATGGAGAAGGTTAAGTCCGATGTACCAGAGGCAAAAGGAATTGCTTATTGCATAGGATCTATAGATTTAAAACCTGTTAGAATGACAAAAGAAGAAGACTTCAATAAATGCATGAAACTAAATCTTTATTCTGCAGTTGAGGCTATAAAAGGTTTTCAAGATAGTCTTAGAAAGAATAAAGGATCAATAGTTCTTTTTTCCACTGCGGCTGTTCATCGAGGTTTTACAAACCATTCTATTATAGCATCAGCAAAAGCAGCTGTTGAAGGGCTTGCAATTAGTCTAGCAGCAGAGTTTGCTCCAAATATAAGGGTAAATTGTATTGCTCCAAGTTTAACAAAATCTAAAATTGCTCAACCGATGTTAAAAAATTCTGCAATCGCAGATGGAATAGCAAAAGCACATCCTTTAAAAAGGATTGGTGAAGGGCAAGACTCTGCTTCACTTGCTAAATTCTTAATTTCTGAAGATAGTTCATGGATTACTGGTCAAGTAATTGCAGTAGATGGTGGCCGATCAAGATTAGCTTAAGATATTATCTAAAGTCTCTAACTGACCAATCTTAAATGTTATCGCATCATCAGGATGATATCCATATTGATTAGAAGAATTTTTAAATCTCACACCTGGCTCCATAATAGGCTCTAACGAGAGTACTACTGTACCCCAGTGCATTCCTAAAACTTTTTTACTTTTTAAATCTTGTCCAATATTAAGAGCTTCTTCTGGATTTGTATGATAAATAGATTTATCTTTTTTTGGCGCCATTGGATAAAAATTATAAGCTCCGATATTGATAAAGGTTAGATCAATAGGACCGTATTTTTTACCTAGATCTTTATAAATTCCACCATAACCAGTATCACATGCGAAGAAAAATTTTTTTCCATTATACTCAATTAAAAAACTACCCCATAAAGTTTTATTAGTGTCCCAAAGACTTCTTTTTGACCAATGAACTGCAGGCACAAATGTTATTTTTAAATCATTAACTTTTATTTGGTCATACCAATCCAATTCAGTCACATCGTTAAATCCATTTTTAGTAAAATATTTTCCGAGCTGTAAAGCAGTAGCAACTTTAGCTTTCTTGTAAGGGAATCTTTGTATAGTTCTAGTACTAAGATGATCATAATGGTTGTGTGTCAAAAGAAATAAATCAATTTTAGGTAATTCATCTAATTCAATAGCTGGATCTACGTATCTTTTAGGACCAAAAATTAAAGGTCCCATATTTTTCTCAAAAACTGGATCAGTTATAATGGTTGTATTTCCCAATTTGATTAAAAAAGTAGCATGGCCAATCCAAAAAATGTAATCACTGTTTTCATTTTCTTTAAGTGATTTAATCACCGTATCCTTGGAAATTACGTGTTCATTAGGAATGTTCATATCTAATTTTTTTTTTTCTTGATTAAATATTCTATAACTCCAATTGAACTTCATATCTCTTACTGGAGATCCCTCTGGATTTCTGAAGCTTCCGTCTTTTAAATGGTGATATTTTTTTATCATATTTTTAAATTAAAATTTATATGTTTTCTAAAATTTTATTTTTTATTGTGTTGCTTATAATTATTGTACCTTTTTTATTTGGATGAATCCCATCATTTAAATTTAAATCAGGTTTCAATGCTACGTCTTTTAATAAGAAAGGTATTAATGGTAAATCATATTTTTTTGATAAATGAGGATAAACATTGTCAAATTTTTTTTTATAGATTTTACCATGTGAATTTGGAGCTAACATTCCTGCTAAAATGATTTTAATTTTTTTTTTATTGGCAATTTGTATTATTTTTTCTAAGTTTGTTCTTGTCTCATCTGGATTTATTCCTCTAAGCATATCATTTGCTCCAAGGCATAGTATTATTAAACTTATATCAGAATCAGATAAACTCCATTCTGCACGGTTCAATCCATTTGCTGAAGTACTACCAGATACACTGCCATTAATAACTTCAAAATTATAACCTTCAGAAGTTAAATCATTTTCTAAAACGGTTGATAAATGATATTCGGCTGGTAGGCCATATCCAGCCATTATACTATCCCCAAAAAGTAAGATTTTTTCTTTTGCATTGACTTTTATGCTTACTAGACAGAGCAATATTATTTTAATAAAAAATATTTTATTCATGACTACACTTCTTAAATTACAAAATGTTAACCTTAAATATCAAAATGATAAAAAGAATTTAAAAGTTTTAAACAATATTAACCTAACTGTTAAAAAAAAAGAAACTATATCAATTGTAGGGGAGAGCGGATCAGGAAAGACAAGTTTGATAATGCTTATAGGTGGATTAGAAAAAGCCACTTCTGGGAAAATATATTTTAATAATAATGATTTAACGAATTTATCAGAGGATAAAATCTCAGAAATTAGAAGAAAAAATATAGGAATAGTATTTCAATCTTTTTATTTGATACCTAATTATTCTGCTTTAGAAAACGTAGCATTAACTTTAGAATTAAATAAGTTCAGAAACCCTAACAGTCAAGCTAAAGAATTATTATACAGATTTGGATTAAAAAATAGATTTAACAACCTGCCAAGTCAATTGTCAGGGGGGGAACAGCAAAGAGTTGCCATTGCCAGGGCAATAGCTATGAAACCAGAATTAATTTTAGCTGACGAGCCTACTGGCAACTTAGATAGTGAAAATTCTCTGATGATATCAAAAATACTATTTAATTATGTAGCAGAGGAAGGATCATCTTTAATTATGGTAACACACGATCATAAACTTGCAAATAAATCAAAAAGAAAAATCAAAATTATAGATGGTAAAATTTCCTAAAAGTTCAGACTTAAAATTAATATTTAAATATTCAATAAAAGATTTAAGTAGAAATTATTTTAAAATTAAAAGCATTGTCCTAACATTATTTATTAGTCTTTTTATTCTTAGTGTAATTTTAACTATCGAAGATAGTTTGAAAAAGGAATTAAGAGATAATGCAAGGGAGTTGCTAGGAGGAGATCTTGAGTTAGATTACAACAGATTTCAAGGTGATTTAAATTTAATAAATAAAGTTAAGGACTTCGCAATTGTTTCTGAAATGGTTGAATTTAGCACAATGATTTCGACCACGAGAAATGAAAAAAATAAAACTTTATTTGTAAGAGTTAAAACTGTTGATATCAAATACCCATTATATGGAAATGTTAGTCATGAGCCGAAGGGAGCTTTATCTAGGATCCACAAAGAAAAAAATACAATATTAGTAAATGAAAATATTTTTAATAGTTTAAATTTAAACTTAAATGAAAAAATAAAAATTCAGGATCAAATATTCACTGTAATTGGAATTATAAAATCTGTACCAGATGTTAGTGGCTTTGTGGCATTTGGAGATTTTGCTATTGCAGGAAAACAAACTCTAAATCTTTTAAAATTAAATAATCTAGGCAGTTTTTTAAATTACGAATATAAAGTTAAATTTAAACAAAACGATAATATAAAAACAACAAGAGACAATATAATTAAAATTTTTAAAAAAGATGATAAAGTTCAAATCAGATACCCAGAAAACTCAGCGAGTGGGCTAAAAAGGGTTATAAATAACTTTTCCCAATTCTTGTCTCTAGTATCGATTAGCGCAATGCTAATAGCAGGTATTGGGATTTCAAATACTTTGCTGTCATTTGTAAACAAGAATAATATGTCGATAGCTGTCAAAAAAGCATTAGGATTTAGTTCGAGTATTATTAAATATATTTATTATGTTCAATTATTTATTTTACTTATTGTTGTTTGCATATGTGCATATGTATCTAGTTTTTTTTTAGTTCCTATTGTCGGTTTTTATTTAAGTGAAAATCTTGGTCTAAATATCGAACCTATCTTTTCATTTTTAAATTTTACAAAAATTTTTTTGGTAGGACTACTAGTGCTTGCCATTTTTTCTATACCAACAATAAATGCTATAGAACAAGTAAAAGCATCAAGTTTATTTAGAAATGTATTCCAAAGTTTAAAATTTAAATATACAAAAAAGTCATCTGCTATAAGCTTAATATTTTTATCAATATTAATTTCGATATTTATATTTGGCTCTGACAAACCTATTATTAGTCTGGCATATTTTGGTGCTTTTTTTATTTGTTTGTCTATATTTTTTTTATTATCTAAAGTAATAATATTATTTTTAAATAAATTTAAAAATCATCCTAACATTTCTTTTAAAGTCAGTATAAAAAATATTACTCAATCTAAAGGTATTACCCCAATAACAATTATGTCATTAGGGTTAGGTGTAACATTACTATTTACTTTAGCCTTGGTGGGAGAAAATTTTAAACGAGAAGTTTCTAAGTCTATACCCGAAATTGCCCCAGATTTTTTCTTCATTGGTATACAAAATAATGAACGTGAAACTTTTTTAAGAAAAATTAACCAAATGGATAATAACGCTAATGTTGAGGTCGTTCCAATCGTCTCTCATGCATTAGAGAAAATTAATGGTATTGATCCGAAAACTTATATACCACCTCAAAATAACAGCTATTGGGTCATTGAAAGTGAGAGAAGATCGTCATGGGCTGAAGAAATTCCAGTGGATAATCCTCTAACTGAGGGTGTTTGGTGGGATTTGACTCAGCCAGATAAATTGCAAATATCTTTAGATGCTCAAGTAGCCAGAGATTTTAATGTAAAATTGGGAGATATTTTTACTCTTAACATTTACGGAAAAAAGATAGAGGGTGAAGTCAAAAATTTTAGAGATGTTGACTACCGTGACCTGTCAATAAACTTTGCAATGTTATTTAATCCACAATTTGCAAGCAATATACCTCATGAATATTTGGCTACTGCTAAGTTTTCAAATCAAAATAAATTTGAAGAGACAAAATTATTAAAAGCATTACCAAGTTTATCGATAATTAAAATAAAAGATTACTTATCAAAAGTAACAAATGTATTAAATAAAGTATTTGTTGCAATAATATTAATTTCTTCAATCACAATAATTATTGGTTTAATTGTAATTTCTAGTGCTGTAATTGTTCAAGGAAAAACTAAAGAGTTTCAAAATTTAATTTTTAAAATATTAGGTTTTTCAAGAAAAGAAGTGATAATTTCTGTTATTATTGAATTTTTATTAGTCTTCTCCTCAATAATTTTAATAGCAATTATATTTGCAATTATTGGGTCTTATTATGTAATAGAAGATATTTTTAATCTAACATGGGGACTAAATTTAAAATTGATTATAAATATTGGTTTAGGCATTGGGGCAATTACTTTAATTTTAATAATGTTCACAAATTATAAATATTTAAGTCCTAAGGTTTATCCACTTATAAGAAATCAATAAATATTATTTTATTTTTGTGATCTTTTAAAGCACTCAACAGTATTTTTTAATAAACATGCAATTGTCATTGGACCAACACCGCCAGGTACAGGAGTTAAAGCGCTTGCAACTTTTGAAACTTGATCAAAGTCTACATCACCAACTATACCCTTATCTGTTTTATTAATTCCAACATCAATTACAATTGCTCCTTTTTTTACCCAATCTCCTTTGACTAACTCTGGTATACCCACAGCAGCAACAATTATATCTGCTTCAAGACATTCAGCTTTTAAATCTCTTGTTTTTGAATGAGTGATAGTTACTGTGCAATTTTCTTTTAGTAGTAGTTGCGTCATTGGTTTTCCATTTAAATTAGATCGACCAACAATGACGGCCTTCTTACCATTTAGGTTTGGCTCAATTTTTTTTATAAGCAAATAACACCCTAGCGGTGTACAAGGAACTGAACTATCATAACCAGATGATAAATTTCCTACATTCATGGGGTGAAAACCATCCACATCTTTACTAGGATGAATTGTTTCTATAACTTTTTGTTTATCTATATGTTTAGGAAGAGGTAGTTGAACTAAAATTCCTGATACAGTATCGTCTTTATTAAGCTCAGTAATTTTTTCCAGAACTGTTTTTTCATCAACTGTATCTGGATATTTAATTACATCTGATTTTAAACCAACTTCAACTGCAGATTTTTCTTTATTACGAACATAAATTTGACTAGGTGTTAGATCGCCAATTAATATTACAGTTAGTCCAGGAACTTTATTATATTTAGATTTAAGTTCGGCTACCTCTTTTTTGAGTTCATTTCTTAGTTCGGCAGCAGCTTTTTTTCCATCAATTAAAATCATAGGTATTTAAAAAATCATTGGTGCAACGTAGATCTTCATACACATTTCTATAAACCATAGCAACAATAGAAGTATAATTGGAGAGATGTCAAATGCACCCAGGTTTGGTAAAAAACTTCGAATTTTATTTAAAATAGGATCTGTTAAACGATAAGTAAATTCCAAAATTGAATATACAAATCTATTTGAAGTATTCAAAATATTAAAAGCAACTAACCAACTTATAACAACATTTGCAATTACTACGTAGCTATAAAGTTTAATTATTTGAAGTGTTAAGTAAAATATTGCAATCATTTTTTCTCGA
>CACJTN010000001.1 GCA_902596325.1 uncultured Pelagibacteraceae bacterium | reverse complement strand
TTACATTAACGGGAAATGCAGTGCCAGATTATCATAACGACAGTGGCAATGTTAATGGAAGTGGTAGATGTGGTCTTTCAGGTGCTAACAGACCAATAGTTGAGGATGGGGATGCAGATGATGCTAAAGGGTTGATAAATTTTATAAAAGGTCAAGATTATTTCGATTACGATGGTGACTGTGATTTAGCTGAAACTAGAGATCATTACTTGGCGGATATATATAACTCACAAGTAATAGTTGTTGGTCCTCCAAATGCTGATACTGCGTATTTAAATGAAAATCAAGAAGCGTATTTTAGAAATAAAAATAATTATGAAAGTTTTGCTTCAAATGTTAAACATTCGCAGAGGACTAAAGTTATATACGCTGGTGCTAACAATGGAATTCTTCATGCTTTTGATGCTAATAATGGTAAAGAAATTTGGGGGTTTGTTCCACCATTACTTGCAGCAAAATTGCCTACAATGATTAATTCAGGTTTAAATAAAAGCTCGGGTGGTGGATCAGTTCCTATTTTTGGTGTAGATGGATCTCCAGTTGTGCATGATGTATTTATGAAAAAACCAGGAGGAACAACAAAAGAGTGGTTATCAATTTTAATGGTACCATACGGAAGAGGTGGTGCAGGATTTTCAGTTTTAGATGTTACAGATCCTGATAATCCTGAACATTTATATTCAATACTAAATGACAGAGCAGGAGGTTATGTATATAGATCAGATCATAATGGCGTAATTTATCCATACAATTATGGTGGTCAATCGTTTGATATAAATGATTTTAAAGAAATTGTAACTGTTCAAAATAATTATAGAAATGACAATAATATACAAGATAATTGTAGCGCTAGCGCTAGTCCTACCGGCGCTTGCTTTACAGGCAATAAAATGACTTTAACCAATGTAAACAATTATAGTAACAGTTCTGATCTTAAAATTTTCGTTAATGGTAATGATGTGACGAATAGATCAAATATTTATAAAATACCAAATACAAATAATTTACAAATAGATCTACCTACAAGTATTTCATATAGTGCTAAACCTCAATCTTCAGTAATAAATTCTACTGTAAATGTTTCGATAATAAACCCTATTCAGACAGCGGGCGTTGAATATGATTATAGATTTTTAGGTGAAACATGGTCAAATCCTAGAATATTTCGTCTTCCAAATGACGGTGCAGGAGATACAAATATAGATAATGATTTATATGTTGCGGTATTTGGTGGTGGATATGGCTCAAATATAGCAGGTGTAGGATCCAATGTGATGGTTGTAAATTTAGAAAATGGTAAATTAATAAGACAAATAGATATTCCAGATTTTGCTGGAAACAATATTGCAAATTCAGTACCAGCTACGCCAATTGTGTTAACAGCTGATCTTGTAGTTGATGCAAACTTTACTGGTGCATTAGTTTATGTAAATGATTTGGAAGGTAAAATTACAAAAATTAATTTAACCAATATGGTAGATGACAGAGCTCAGACTGGGAGTCCACAAATAATTTCAATGTTTGACATAAATATAATATTTTCAGCTGAGTCTTCTCATGAAAATGGGAGATATATGTACCATAGTATGGAGGCTGCCATAGGAAATGATACAAAGAATTTATGGTTATTTACTGGAACAGGTGATTTTAGAAATTTAAATGATTTAGATTTAGCAGATAAATATAAAGTTGATAATATTATGCTTGGAATTAAAGATGAATATTTTCCAAATTATAAAAACAAAACAGTCACTTTGTCGACAAATATGTCTTCATTAACAGCTACAACAACTATTGATGATTTGGATCAATGTGAAAATACAAGTGGAGATTTTACTGGGGCTAGATGTCCTGATAATGCTAAAAGGGGATGGTATGCTTTGCTAGATGCACAAGAAGGAATACCTGGTACTCCTACTAGACCTCAAAGAAAAGTAACTGCAGAACCTACTATTAGTGGAGGCAAAGTTTATTTTTCAATTTTTAAACCTTCACCAACAGATCCTTGCGCAGAAGGTATCGCATTTATTTGTGCACTAGATGATGAGTGTGGCACCAATAACCTTCCATTACTTGGAACAAACGTCTCTTATACTAATGAAAAATGTTTTTATGTTGGTCAAGGAGTCTTATCAAAACCAATAATTAATAGTGGAATAATTTATTCTTCCATAGCAGGAGAAAGTATTATTGGAAACGAAGACTTAGTAATATTGCCATCTGCTGGTATTGATCCAAGTACTTACAGAATTGATTGGAGAGAAAATTAATTTAAGAAATTATTTGATTATTATAAATTCTAGAACTCATCACAATTCCAAAACCAATCATTGTTGCTAACATTGAAGATCCACCATAGGACATTATTGGTAAAGGCGATCCAACTATTGGCAACAGTCCTAAAACCATACTCATATTTACAGCTATATAAATAAATATTGACGAAGCGAAACCATAACAAAATAATTTACTAAAATAACTTCTAGATATCATCCCAATATTAATTATTCTGTAAATAATTATGACGTAAAGAATTAATAATAGTAACGAACCTAAAAAACCAAACTCCTCTGAGTACAAAGTAAATATAAAATCTGTATGCTTTTCTGGTAAAAATTCTAGATAACCTTGAGTACCTTTTAGAAAACCCTTGCCAAATAATCCTCCTGAACCAACTGCGATTTTAGACTGTATTATTTGATATCCTGCACCTAAAGGGTCTCGGTCAGGATTGAAAAAACTCAATATTCTTAACTTTTGGTAAGGTTTTAAAAACGAAATTATAAATGGTGCAGAAATAACAAAAGTAATAGATGCAATTACAAAATATTTAATATTAATTCCAGCAAGCCATAAGACCATAATCCCACTTAAGGCAATTAGAATTGAAGTTCCAAGATCTGGTTGCGTAATTACGAGGAAAATTGGGATAATTAATATTACTAAAGGAACAAAAATATTTGTGAATTTATTTATACTATGAATTTGTGCACGGTGATAATATTTTGCAAAACAAACTATAATTGCAATTTTCATTAGTTCAGAAGGTTGAAGGTTTATAAAGTATAAATTAATCCATCTTTGAGAACCTGAGGCTGTAATACCGTATAAAGATGCCCACAATAATAATATTAAGGTCACTCCATAAAATAAGTAAGATAGAGAAAACCACATTTTAATATTAATAAAAGAAATCACTAACATTAGTGTAAAAAATAAAGCAAATCGAATTGCATGATTTTTAGTATGATAAAGGACTTCTCCTCCGTCGGTTGAATACATTGCAAAACAACTGATAGAACCCACTAACAAAATACAAATTAACAATAAATAGTCTATTGATCTTAGTTTTTGAAAGAAAGTTTGTTGATTGGTAAATGAAAAATTACTGTACATTTTTAAACCATAATATTTCTTTTTGTTCGCTCTTCATGTCTATCTACTACAGCTCTCATTAATTTTTGAGCTATTGGAGCAGCTGCCTTGCTTCCAGAACCTCCATGCTCAACTAATACACTCATAGCGTATCTTGGATTTTCATATGGACCAAATGCAATAAACCATGCATGATCTCTGTTTTTATATGGAATTTGTGAAATATCTAAATCTAATTCCCTTTCTTCTTCTGTAATTCTTTTTACCTGAGAGGTTCCTGTTTTGCCAGCAAACTGATATTTTGGATCATCAATTCTTGAGGAGTATGATGTTCCATATATTTCATTTGTAGATTTGAACATTGCATCTAATACAAATTTAATATTTTCAGGATTTCTGTACAAAGGTTGATGCTCTTTTTTTTCAACTTTTAAAAATTCTTCAGTAGCTTTTATTAATGCGTTGTCTTTTTCTTTAGCTTCCTCTCTAGCTTCCATTTCATTTTCTTTCATT
Organism: uncultured Pelagibacteraceae bacterium; assembly: GCA_902596325.1. GTDB lineage: Bacteria > Pseudomonadota > Alphaproteobacteria > Pelagibacterales > Pelagibacteraceae > Pelagibacter. Next base: position 88,631 of record CACJTN010000001.1, on the reverse strand, counting down.
ATTCTTTTAATGCTTTCATATGATTTCTGGTTTTGCCCTACTCTAATTTTTGGGTAAATTTTATAACCTCCATTAGCTAACTGAGCAGTCATTAAACACAATTGTAAAGGATTTGTTTGAATATAACCCTGACCAATCCCAGTAATAAATGTTTCTCCAAGATACCAATTTTGTCCAAGAATTTCTTTTTTCCACTCTGTTGATGGAACTATACCTTCTTTTTCATTTTCAAAATATTCTCCTAGAACTTTTGTACCTAAGCCAAATTTTTTTGCAGTTATACTAAGTCTATCTACTCCTAATAACCTAGCTAGTTCATAAAAATAAATATCGCACGACTGCTTAATTGAATTTTTTAAACTCATAAAACCATGACCCTTTTTTTTCCAGCAGTGGTATTTTTCACCATACATTTCGACTTTACCCTCGCATTTAACTTGTTTATCCGGTCTGATAACATCGTTTTCCAATGCGGATAGGGCTACTATTGGTTTAATAGTCGATCCAGGTGAGTAGAGACCTGAAACAGTTTTATTCAAAAGGGGGTTTAAAGGATCAGACTTTATACTATTCCACAATTTTTCATCTATACCGTATAAAAATAAATTTGGATCAAATGAAGGTGATGAATTCATCGCAATAATATCACCAGTATAAATATCCATAACACTAATGGATCCAGCTTTGTCCCTTAATAAATCTGAAGTTAATTTTTGAATTTCTGTATCTATTGTTAAATTGATTGTTTGTCCCCTAGATCCTTCTTTAAAATCAATTTGATTTATTCGTTTACCAAATGCGTTAACTTCGTATCTTTGAATACTATTCGTTCCTATAAGTTCATTTTCAAATTTTTTCTCTAATCCCGATTTTCCAACTCTTAATCCTGGAACATTTCTTTCTTTTATTACTTTATTATTGACGAGATCATTGACGCTGGCTTGTGAAACATATCCAAGTATATGAGTATAACTCTCTCCATATGGATAACTTCTACCAACCGTAATAACAGGTTTAGCGCCTGGCAGTTCATGCAAATAAAAATTAATTTTTGAAAATTCATCCCAGCTCAAGTTTTCGGATATAACTATAGTCTCCCAGGGTTTCTGAGTTTTTTTCTTAGCAAAAATTTTTGATAATGTTTTATTGTCAAACTTTAATATATCTCTAAGTCTTATTAATAAACTTCTAAAATCTTCTACCTGTTCAGGAATAACATGAAGTTGATAAACTTTTAAATTTCCAGCAATTGTATTTCCAAAGTAATCTTTAAATTCACCTCTTATTGGTGGTAATCTAGTTTCCCTTAATCGATTTTTATCTGAGAGTGTGAGATATTTTTTGTTTTCACTTATTTGTAGAGAAAATAATCTTCCAACAATACCAAAAAAAATTACAGCTTTAGCAGCAGAAAAAATAAACATTCTTCTATTAATAGTCTTAAGTTTATTAAAACCTGTATCGTGTCCACCGCTAATCATTTGTTTGCTCCTTAAAGACAAATCTTTGGTAAATGTCAAAAATATATGAGAATAAATAATATAACAAAAATGTGAAAAAAATATTACCTATTAGATCATAATAATTCACATTCACAGAAAAAAAGGTAGTTAATAAAACATAGTTAATTGAAGTTGCGACTAATATTGTTAGTAAAAAAAATAGCCAATCTTTCACCATATCTGGTCTCAATGTAATATTTCTTAAATACGCTGCAAATCCACATATAATAAAATAGGTTAGTCCACTTAATCCGATTGGAAAACCTAATACTACATCGTTAAATAAACTTGCAATAAATATAGATCCATATCCTAAACTTTCACTTCTCTTTAAACTCCAATAGTAAATTAATATAAACGGAAAATTAAATGAGAAATATTTGTAATTTAAATAATTAAAATCAAACTCATTTAAAGTAGAGGCATACAACAAAATCAAAGGTGCAAAAGCTAAAAATTTTTTTAATTTAGTCTTTTTTGTTTGTACACTCATCTAATTATTCTCCTTATTAAAAGATACAACTTTAACAAAAGTTAACTGTGAAAGGTCTGAGAAAAATTGAATTTCTTCTCCAGAATTAAATTCTCCAATTGGTATTCCAGATTTAAAAATACCTCCAGAACCGGATGTAAAAACTATTTTTTTTTCGTTTAATGTATTCTCAGTTTTAAAATATTGGATTTGTCCTTTATTCTTCCCACTACCAGACATTATTGATTGGATATCTCCTGGCTCTAATATTACTGGAATTTTGCTGTTTAAGTCAGATATTAATAATACTCTTGAAGTTGCATAATTGACCTCAACTACTTTACCTACCAAATAGGGTCCGTCTAATACGGCCATGCCTATTCTTATTTTATCCTTACTTCCTTTATTTAGAATAATTGATCTTAAAAATGGACTTTCTTTATCTAAAAGAACCTTTGCAACTAGTTCATCAGTATTAATTATATATTCATCTATTATTTTTCTTAGCCTTTCGTTTTCAAATTTTAAATATTCATTATCTAATTCTTTTCCTCTTAGACTTTTAAACTTTTCTTTTAATTGATCATGATCATTATATAGGTTTAGATGATTGTTAATTGCAATTAATGATCTGTTTAATTGTTGTTCTGGTAGTGAGACAATAAAAGAAACTCTATATACAACTTCATTCAAACCAATTTTAAGATAATTGATTGCAGGAAAATTTATTCTCGACAAAACTATTAAAACTATTGAAAATATAATTAAAGCTACTAAAGAAAATCTTTGTTTATTACCTTTTTTTAAAAAAGCAGAACGTATTGCAATAACAAAATCGTCCCTGCTTGTTGCCATAGTTTTTTAATATTCTGATAATACTGTAGAGAAAATCTCCTCTTGATCTAAAGCTTTTCCGGTACCAACAGCTACACATGCTAGTGGATCTTCAGCAATATGAACTGGTAATCCTGTCTCTTTAGAAAATCTTTTATCAATATTTTTAAGTAAAGCACCACCGCCTGTAAGAGTTAATCCCATATCAACTAAGTCAGCTGACAACTCAGGAGGTGTGTTTTCTAATGCATCTTTAATACCATTAATCATTTCCTTTATTATTGGATTTAAAGCTTCAGAAGTATCTCTCTCCGTTATATTTACTTCTTTTGGAGTTCCTGATCGAATATCTCTGCCTTTAACAGCATATTTATTATCATTTGTTGGAATAGCAGTACCTACTTCTTTTTTGATTTTTTCTGAAGAGCTATCACCAATCATGAGATTATATTCTTTTCTCATAAAGTTTGCTAAAGCATGATCCATTGCATCTCCAGCAACTCTTAAAGAGTTTGAGTAAACAACTCCACCCAATGACATAACAGCAATCTCAGTAGTACCACCACCTATATCAACAACCATCGACCCTGTGGCTTCAGAAATTGGTAGTCCTGCTCCAATTGCAGCTGCAATCGGTTCTTCGATAAGTTGAACTCTTCTTGCTCCTGCGGCTAAGGCACTATCTTGAATAGCTTTTCTCTCAACTGGTGTAGATCCAGTTGGAACACATATAAGAATTCTTGGATTTGCAAAAGTGCTTCTTTTATGAACTTTTTTTATAAAATGTTTAATCATTTCCTCTGTAACAATAAAGTCTGCGATCACCCCGTCTCTTAAAGGTCTTATAGCGCTTATATTTCCTGGAGTTCGTCCTAACATAGTTTTTGCTTCATCTCCTACAGCTAAAACAGATTTTTTACCTTTGTTGTCTACCACTGCAACAACTGATGGTTCATTTAGTACTACTCCTTGTCCTTTTAAGACAACAAGTGTATTCGCTGTTCCAAGGTCAATTGCCATATCTTGTGACCATATTTTTGTTATTTTTTGTAATATTCCCATTTTATATTCCCCTTACTTTTTGATGTTTAATTTGTTGAGAAGGTGCTTTTTTCTCTCTTTTTATTAGCATTTTATTTAATGCACCTAGATAAGCATTTGCAGATGCAACTAAAGTATCGGTATCAGCAGATTGACCAACTGTTGTTCTATTATTTTCCTCAATTTTTACACTGACTGTTGCTTGCGCATCAGTTCCTTCTGTTACTGCGTGCACTTGGTATAATAAAAGCTTCATCTCATGTGGATAAAGCTCTTTTATACATTTAAATGTTGCATCCACTGGTCCATCGCCAGTTTGTACTGTACTTTTAATTTCGCCAAATACATCTAATGTCATTTCTGCTCTTTGTGGTTCCCCAGTTCCAGCAAAAACTTTTAAAGATTTTAAATTGATTGCATTTAATTTATTGTCGAATATTAGGCTATCATCAACTAAAGCAACAATATCTTCATCATAAATATGTTTCTTCTTATCAGCCAATATCTTAAATTTTCCAAAAGCATTTTGAATTACATCATCTGTTACATCTGCATAGCCTAGATCACTTAATTTATCTTTGAACGCATGTCTTCCTGAATGTTTTCCCATTACTAAAGATGTTTTTTTAACTCCAACACTTTCTGGTGTCATAATTTCATAAGTTTCTCTGTTCTTTAACATTCCGTCCTGATGAATTCCCGATTCATGTGCAAAAGCATTTTTTCCAACAATTGCTTTATTAAATTGTACTGGGAAACCTGTTGCGTTAGAGACAATTTTTGATGCTTTACTTATTAGCTCAGTTTTTATTCCTGTTTCGTATGGCATTAAATCATTTCTAGTTTTAATTGCCATTACAATTTCTTCTAATGCTGCATTACCTGCTCTTTCACCAATACCATTTATTGTACATTCAATTTGTCTAACGCCTGCAGATAAACCTGCCAATGCATTAGCAACAGCTAAACCTAAATCATTATGACAATGTGCTGAGATAATTGCTTTATCTATATTTGGTACTGAATTCTTAATATGTGTAATGGTTTTTGCAAACTCCTCAGGGATGGAATAACCTACTGTATCTGGAATATTAATTGTTGAGGCACCACAATTAATTGCAAGCTCAATTGTTTTGCACATGAAATCTAAATCTGTTCTAGTTCCATCTTCACATGACCATTCTACATCATCAGTAAATTTTCTAGCATAAGAGACACTCTCTTTTATAGCTTCAAGCACCTGATCTTTTGACATGTCTAATTTATGTTTCATATGAACTGGGCTTGTAGAGATGAACGTATGAATTCTAAATCTTTTGGCGTATTGAAGGGATTCGTGACAAGCATCTATATCTTTTTTTAAAGCTCTAGATAAACCACATGGAACAGAGTTTTTAACTATTTTACTAATTGCTGTTACAGCCTCAAAATCACCTGGTGAGGAGATAGGAAATCCTGCCTCGATAATATCAACTCCCATTTCATCGAAAACTCTCGAAATTTGAATTTTTTCTTCAACACTCATAGAGGCACCTGGAGATTGCTCTCCATCTCTCATTGTGGTGTCAAATATATAAACTTTTTCTTTGCTCATTTTTTTAATTTTTAAGTTAGCGGATAATACATCCTCTAGTCCAGATTGCAAAAAAAAATTGATATTAACTAAATTTTAAATAATTAACTCTTATCGCTATCAACCAATTTTTTCTTAGAAATCCAAGGCATCATTGCTCTTAAATTTGCACCCACTTTTTCTACAGGATGTTCGGCGAGTTTTTGTCTAATCTTAAGAAAGTTCTTTTGTCCGTTTTTACATTCATCCATCCATTCTTTTGTAAATTTCCCAGATTGGATGTCTGACAAAACTTCTTTCATTCTTTTTTTTGTCTCTTCTTTATTAATTATTCTTGGACCTGACATGTATTCACCATATTCTGCAGTATTAGAAATTGAATAATTCATATTTGCAATTCCGCCTTCATAAATTAAATCAACAATTAATTTAACTTCATGAACAGTTTCAAAATAAGCCATTTCAGGCTCATAACCTGCTTCTACTAAAGTTTCGTAACCGTTTTTAATAAGTTCAACAAGTCCGCCACATAAAACAGTTTGTTCTCCAAATAAATCTGTTTCAACTTCATCTTTAAAAGTAGTTTCTATAATACCCGATCTTCCTCCACCTATCGCTGAAGCATAGGACATAGCTATATCTCTTGCCTTTCCAGATCCATTTTGATGAACTGCAAATAAACAAGGAACACCTCCTCCTTTTTCAAATTCACTTCTTACTAAGTGACCCGGTCCTTTGGGTGCAACCATAAAAACATCTAAATCTTTTCTTGCTTTAATCAAATCATAATGAATATTTAAACCATGAGCAAATGCAATTGATGTACCTTCTCTAACTCTTTGCTCAATATGATTTTTGTAAATTGTAGCTTGAAGTTCGTCGGGTGTTAAAACCATTACAACATCGGCCCACTCGGCAGCATCTGACAAATTCATCACTTTTAAACCCTTAGATTCTGCTTTTGCCTTACTTGAAGAGCCATCTCTTAATGCAACAACAACTTCCTTAACTCCACTATCTTTAAGATTAAGAGCATGTGCATGTCCCTGACTGCCATATCCAAAAATTGCAATTTTTTTGTCTTTAATTAAATTAGGATTAGTATCTTTTTCATAAAACATTTTCATCGCTTTCTCCTTTGTTATAATACGTCAGATCCTCGTGTCATTGCGACAGCTCCTGTTCTAGAAATACTTTTTAAACCATATTTTTTAAAATTTACTGCCATTTTATCAATTTCTCTTCTAAGCGCTGTAACTTGTACAACACATGATTTATTTGTTTCATCCAATAATACAGGATTAAACTTTTTACAAGCTTTAACTGCTAGTTTCATTTTTTTAGAATTTGATACAAATTTAAATAGTGCCATTTCTTTAAATATTACTTTCTTATCTTCTCTTTTAAAGCTTGCTACTTTATGTACTGGTACTAATTTTTTTAATTGAAGTTTTATCTGATCTATCACCTCAGGTGAACCTGTTGTAACTATCGTTACTCTAGAAATATTTAGTTTTGAGTCTACTTCTGCAACAGCTAGAGACTCTATGTTATAACCTCTCCCTGAAAAAAGACCTACAACTCTTGCCAATACACCAGCCTCGTTGTCCACCCATACAACAATTATATGAGTATCCAATTTACCTTTTTTTCCTGCAACACTATAAGCTGATTTTGACTTTGGCATTAAACTAATGCTTTTCCCTTACCTGTTATCTTATTATCTTTTTCATCCTCTGGACCTAAAATCATTTGATTATGAGGCTTACCTGAAGGGATCATTGGGAAGCAGTTTTCTTGTTTATCAACTAAACAATCAAATATTACCGGTCTATCAGTATTAAGCATTTCAATTATTTTATCATCTAATTCGTCTGGTGTTTTAGCTCTAATCCCTACACATCCATAAGCTTCTGCAAGCTTAACAAAATCTGGTAAAGCAGCAGTGTAACTTTCTGAATAATTTTTATCATGAAGTAGTTCTTGCCATTGCCTTACCATGCCCATGTACTCATTATTTAAAATAAATATTTTAATTGGAAGGCTATATTGTACTGCAGTCGACATCTCTTGCATTGTCATTAAAACAGAGGCCTCACCCGCAATATCAATGACTAACTTATTTGGATGGGCTACTTGCACGCCAACTGCTGCTGGTAAACCATATCCCATGGTTCCAAGTCCACCTGAAGTCATCCACCGATTTGGTTTATCAAACTTATAATGTTGTGCTGCCCACATCTGATGTTGACCCACCTCTGTTGTAATGTATGTGTCTTTTCCTTTTGTTAATTCATAAAGTCTCTGAACGGCATACTGAGGTTTTATTGAGGTATCACTATTAATGTAATTTAAAGATTTTTTTTGTCTCCATTTATCAATTTGTAACCACCATTTTGAAATATTTTGTTTATTAGAGTTTACAAAATTTGGTTTAGTTTTTTTTATATTTTTTATTATTGAGGATATAACTTGCTTTACATCTCCCACTATTGGCAGATCAACTTTAACATTTTTATTTATAGATGAAGGATCGATATCAATATGAACTTTTTTTGATTTTGGAGAAAATTCATCTATTTTTCCTGTAATTCTATCATCAAATCTTGCACCGATATTTATCATCAAGTCGCAATCATGCATTGCATTATTTGCTTCGTAAGTACCATGCATACCAAGCATGCCTAGAAATTGATCGTCATCTCCAGGAAAACAACCAAGACCCTGCAAAGTTGATGTAATTGGAAAACCGGTCGCTCTTACTAGCTCTCTTAAAAGTTCACTTGCCTTTGGACCAGAATTTATTACTCCTCCGCCAGTATAGAATATTGGTCGTTTAGATTTTTTCATTAAGTCAATTAATTGATTTATATCTTTTTGATTAAAATAATTATGACTATTGCCATTTAACTTTTTATTTATCTTTTTAAATGAAGTATATTTTGTTTTTTGAAACTGAATATCTTTAGGTATATCTACTAACACCGGTCCAGGTCTTCCGGTAGTAGCAACTTCAAATGCTTTATGTATAACTTTTTGTAAATCTTTAATATCTTTTACAAGCCAATTATGTTTAGTACATGGTCTAGTAATTCCAGTGGTATCACATTCTTGAAATGCGTCAGTTCCAATTAAGTGTGTAGGTACTTGTCCTGAAATACAAACTAGTGGTACAGAGTCCATGTAAGCATCTGTCAAAGCAGTCACTGCATTTGTTGCTCCAGGTCCAGAAGTAACTAGTACAACACCAGGCTTGCCAGACGATCTGGCATACCCTTCTGCGGCATGACCCGCGCCTTGTTCATGTCTTACAAGAATGTGTTTGATAGATTGAAAATTTTTAAGCTCGTCATAAATTGGTAGTACAGCTCCACCTGGATATCCAAAAATATATTCAACGTCTTGATCCTCAAGACATTTAAAAACTATTTCTGCTCCTGTGAATAATTTTGGCATTTAACCAATCTAGCTGAAGTTGTGCTGATTGGTCAAGTGATTGAACAGATTATTTAAAATTTTTTATATATTTTTTGATCTCATTTGGTGCAAGCCTTTTCCAATCTGACATGTGGCCTCGAGCCCATGTTGCTTGCCTCTTTGCATATTGTCTCGTTTTTATGAGGATTTTCTCTCTTGTCTGGTCTAAATTATAATTTTTCTCTAAATAGTTGTTTATCTCGTTGATGCCTATAATTTTGTTAGCGCTTAATTCGTTTCTAACCTTCATTCTTTTAAACCTTGCCACCTCTTTAATCGATGCAGTATTAACAATTTTAATACATCTTTTTTCAATTCGTTTTAATAAGATATCTCTTGGAAAATCTAAATAAATTTTTTGGAATTGATCTTTTTTAAAACTACTTTTGGTTTTATCAAACCAGTCAAATAAGGAGATTTTAGAAATTTTTTTTACTTCAAAAGCTCTAATTGACCTTTGTACATCTTTAGAATTTATTTTCGATTTTGATTTAGGGTCAATTTTAATTAAGTGTTTATAAAACTTTTTTTGACCAACTTTTTTTTGGTAATCAATAATTTTTTTTCTAAATGATACAGGTATATTGGGAATTTTTACCAAACCATCTGTCAGTGATTTAAAATATAATCCTGTGCCTCCAACTATTATTGGAACCTTTTTTTTATTAATAATTTGTTTAATTAACTTGTTTGCAAGTATAATCCATTTACCAACAGAAAATTTTTTTTTAACCGATACAAATCCATATAAATGATGTTTAACTTTTTTTGTAAGATTTTTATCTGGCCTAGTATTTAAAATTTTAATTTCTTTATAAATTTGCATACTATCTGCATTAATTATTTCTCCATTAACTTTTTTTGCGATTTTTACTGCGAATTCCGATTTTCCAGATGCGGTTGGTCCAGATATTAAAATTATTTTGGACATTAGGTCCTTAGTCTAATTTAACACCAATATATCTTTTTTGATTTTGATTGTTGTATATAGCTATTAGTAAAGTTTTATCTGAACTTCTTTTAGCCATTTTAACAAAATTATTTAGTTCACCTATTGTTTTAATTTTTTTCTTTTGAGCTTCAACAATAATATTATTTATTTTTAAGTAATTGACAGGACTATCTTGATCAATATCAGTAATAACTACACCAGTTGTGTTAGGTGGTAATTTTCTTTGTGCTATTTCATCTTTTGTTAATAACCTTACTGTAATTTTTAATTCTTCTATATAAGAGTTTTTTGGAACTTCCGGTTTTATACCTTGAGCAGCAAAATCATCTGATGTTTCAAGCCTTCCTAGAATAATTTGTTTTGATATCTCTTTTTTATTTCTCCAAATTTTAACATTTACTCTTTTCCCAACCTCTGTCTCGGCAACTATCTTAGGTAATTCTTTCATTTCATTTATTAATTTTCCATCAAATTCTAAAATTACATCTCCGTCTTTAATTCCCCCTTTATCAGAGGGACTTCCTTTTGCAACACTAGCTACTAATGCGCCTCTTGGTCTATCAAGTTTTAAACTTTCTGCAATTTCATTGGTTACTACTTGAATTCTAACTCCTAACCAACCTCTTTTAGTTTCTCCAAATTTAATTAGTTGATCTATAACTTTTTCTGCGCTGTTTGATGGTATTGCAAAACCAATTCCTATTGAACCAGATTGACCTAATATAGCTGTATTAATTCCGATGACATCTCCATCTAAATTAAAAAGTGGACCACCGGAGTTACCCTGATTAATTGAAGCATCTGTTTGAATGTAATCTTCGTATCTAGAAAGTCCAATACTTCTATTTCTAGCTGATACTATTCCACTTGTAACTGTTCCACCTAAGCCAAAAGGATTTCCAATTGCAATTACCCAATCACCTATTCTTGCTTTATCAGAGTCTCCAAAACTCACGGGTTTAAAACTATCCTCAGACTCAATTTTAAGTACAGCAATATCTGACAAAGGATCAGCACCCAATAGCTTAGCTTTATAATCTTTGTTCCCGTTTACTTTTACAAAAATATCATCTGCACCTTTGATGACATGATTATTGGTGATTACTATTCCTGACTTATCAATTATAAATCCTGACCCTAATGCACTAGTTTGTCTTTCTTGAGGTTCTCCTTCAAACATGTCTTTAAAAGGCGAACCAGGCGGAAATTGAAACGGAAATGGATTTGATTTAGTTTTTATAGTAGTTGTGGTTGAAATGTTTACAACTGATGGCATTAACCTTTCTGCCAAATCAGCAAATGATGCGGGTATTTCAGCAAATGAATTTTTAACAAATCCGAAACTTAAACATATTAATAAGCAATACTTAAATACTATTTTTTTCATCAACTTTTAAAATACCAGATTATTAAAAAACCAATAACCAAAAATATTAAGCCTCCAAATCTCAACTGATTATCTTTAATTTCACTTAGCTTCATTATCATATTTTTCATTTTTGATGGAAATATGGCGTACAATGCACCCTCAATAAATAAGAAAAGACCAAAAGCTATGATCAATTCATTCATAATTTTAATTTTTTATTGAGATTTAGATTTTATATTTCCGAAGAATTTGAAAAATTCACTATCTGGAGATAATATTAAAGATGTTTCTCCTCCAATTAAAGCAGTTTCATACGCTTGCATAGCTCTGTAGAAAGCAAAGAATTCTGGATCTTGTCCAAAAGCATCTGCAAAAATTTTATTTCTTTTACCATCGCCTTCTCCTTTAAGAATTTGTGATTGTTTTTCTGCATCAGCTAATATGACTGTAACCTCTTTGTCTGCAGTTGATGTTATAGTAATTGCCATCTCTGCACCTTTGGCTCTAAATTCTTTAGCTTCTCTTTCTCTTTCTGTTTGCATACGTCTGTATATTGCATCACTGTTTGCTGGTGGTAAATCTGCTCTTTTAATTCTTACATCAACAATTTCTATTCCAAATTTTGCAGCTTCATTATTTACGCCATCTTGAATTAAAGCCATCTGTTTAGTTCTTTCCTCTGATAACAATGTTTGTAGACGTTGTGTTCCTAAAACACCTCTTATTCTTGAATTAATAATGGTTGATAGACGAGATCTTGCAACTCTTTCATTGCCAACTGAAATATAAAATTTTAAAGGGTCTACGATTTTAAAACGAGCAAAGGCATCTACAATTAATCTCTTTTGATCTGATGCGATTACCTCAGCTGGAGGAGCATCCAAGTTTAAAATTCTTTTGTCTAAGAAAACAACGTTTTGGATAAAAGGTACTTTAAAGTTTAATCCAGGTTTCATTAAAATTCTTTTTGGATCACCAAATTGAAGAACAATCGCTTGGTTTATTTCTTTAACTATAAAAATTGAGAAATAAGCAGTTGCAGCGATTAAGATTAAAATTGGTATTAAAAACTTTCCTTTTTTCATTAGTTCACCTGCGTTTTTTTAAGCTCAGGTAAAGGTAAATATGGAACTACACCTGAACCTGCATTTTTTTCAATTATTACTTTATCAATATCTGCTAAAACTTTTTCCATAGTCTCGAGATACATTCTTTCTTGTGTAACTTCTTTTGCGTTTTTATATTCTAAGAAAATCGACGTGAATCTACTTGCTTCACCTTCAGCTTTAGCAACAACTTCTTTTTTATATGCCTCAGCCGCTTGTAATATTTTTGCTGCTTCACCCCTTGCTCTTGGAATAACATCGTTTGCATATGCTTCTGCTTCATTTTTTGATCTTTCCATATCAGCTCTTGCCGCTTGTACATCTCTAAACGCATCTATGACTTGATCCGGTGGGTCAGCTTTTTGTGTTTGAACTTGTGTTATTTGAATACCTGATGTGTATTCATCTAAAATACTTTGAATAATTTCTTGTGTATCAATCTCAATTTTTGATCTACCTTCCGTAAGGATTGGTTGAATATCACTTCTAGCTATAACTTCTCTCATAGCTGTTTCAGCTGCGGCTTTTACTGTTCCCTGTGGATCTTGTATTTTAAATAAAAAATTTCCTGCATCTTTGATAACCCAGAATACTGAAAAATCTATATTTACGATATTTTCATCACCTGTTAACATTAAACTCTCTTCAGGAACGTCTGCAACACCTCCTCCACTTGAGAAACCACTTTCTCTCTCAGATCTAAAACCAATGTCCATTCTATTAACTTTTGTAACTTTTGGTGTCAAAACACTTTCTACTGGAAAAGGAAGGTGATAATTCAATCCTGGTTGAGTTGTTTTAACGAATTTACCAAATCTTAAAACCACACCTTGTTCATCAGGCAAAACTCTATATAAACCGCTTCCTACCCATAAAAGAGCTAAAATTATTAATCCTAATACAATAGGCTTTGCTCCACCTGATTTGCCAGGAAGAAATTTATTTATTGTATCTTGCAATTTTTTTAAAATTTCATCTAAATTTGGTGGGGTAGGACCTCTTCTAAAACCACCATCACCGTTGCCTCCACCACCTGGAGGGGGTGATCCCCACGGACTTTGATTTCTGAAATCATTCATATGACACTCTATATAGTGTCTTTATATTCAAAAACAAGGTAAGTTAGCTGATATGAGTAAAGAAAATCCGAGCATTAATGACGCTAGACGTAAAAAGTTTGAGAAAAACCCAATTAATGGAACTAAATTTACTATTGCTATATCTAGTGCTAAAGGAGGTGTAGGAAAATCTACATTTGCAACCAATCTAGCTTTAGCATTAAAGAATCTTGGATTAAAAGTTGGTATTTTAGATGCTGACATATATGGACCTTCTTTACCGAAGTTGTTTTCAATAAAAGAAAAGCCAGAAAACAGAGAGGGTAAACTAATTCCAGTCTCAAAATATAATATTCAATGCATGTCCATGGGTTTCTTAACAGATGAACAAACTCCAATGATTTGGAGAGGTCCAATGGTAACAAGTGCAATTAAAACGTTTACGCAAAAAGTAGATTGGAAGGACTTAGACTTTATAATCGTTGATATGCCACCCGGTACGGGAGATACGCAACTTACGTTTGCACAAGAGATAAAGATTGATGGGATTATTATTATTTCAACACCACAAGAGCTTGCACTTCAAGACGTTAAAAGAGGTATATCGATGTTTGATAAGCTAAAGGTCAATATTATTGGATTGGTAGATAATATGAGTTATTTTATAGGTGATGATGGTAAAAGATATTCTATTTTTGGAGATGGTGGAGTTAAAAAAACTGCCGAGGAATTTAATAAGAATTTTCTTGGGGAAATACCTATAAATTCAGATATTGGTAAGTTTGGAGATCAAGGAACTCCTATTGTTGAAAAATTTCCAGATCACGAAATTTCCAAAATTTATACTGATTTTGCAAATAAGCTAAAGTCACAATTTATTTAATAATAAATTTTAAATGCAAATTACTTTTATCATCCCCTGTTATAATGCCGAAGGGATAATAAATAAAAATTATAAAAAATTATATAAATTTATTAGGGAAAAAAAAATAAAAGAAAAAATCATCTATATTAATGATGGTAGTAAAGATAAAACAATTCGAGAACTTAAAAAAATAAAATCAAAAAATGTAGAAATCATAAATAATAAATTTAATTTAGGTAAATCAAAATCAATTATTAAGGCACTAAAGATTGCAAAAACTAAAAATATAGTTTTGATTGATTGTGATTTACCGTATTTTGAATACTTGAAAACTGTTATTCGAAATTTAAATAAATATGATTTAGTGACAATCAATAGAAAATTAAAAAGTAGTGTTAATTTAGATAAAAGAAAAAATTTATATAAGTTAATAAGAAATTTAATAAGTAATTTATTAGGTTTTTTGGTTGAAAAAAAATTAAAACTTAATGTATATGGCGATACTCAAGCTGGTTTAAAAGCTTTCAAAATGAATTCTCACTTTAAAAAAAATAGTTTTATATCAAAATACTATTTTCTTGATATTGAGTTGATTAATTTTTTTAAAAAAAATAAATATGAAATTAAACTCATTCCAGTAAAATTTAAGGTCTCAGATAAATCAAGTATCAAATTTTTTGCATTTAAAAATTTGAAAATAATTCTAGAGTTTTTTAGAGTTTTAAATAAAATCGATAATTAATTTAAAGACATATTTTTTTTTGGGTATGGCCAAATTTTTAAGAAATAATTTTTATCTGCTTTAAATTTTTTTATCTCATTTTCCCAGTTTGGACAATTTAAACAATCTAAATATTTTATATATTGATACTTTATATTTTTAACTGGAGGTCTAAATTCATAAATTCCTGATAATATAGATGAAATCATCAGAAGTAGAAAAAAATATCTAAAATTAAAATTATTTAATAAAATGTAAAGAGTTAGCACAATCATCAAAATATAAAAGCTTGGTAGAGCTGCATATCTACCTCCGACATAATCTCCTACAGCTCCTATCATTACGACTATCGAGGTGGCAATTAAACTATAAAATAATGATATAAAAACAAATTTATTTTTATTATTTAAAAGTTTTTTTTTTTTTACAAAATTATATAAAAAAAATGTTAATGCTATCAAAATTAAACATATGGTAACTAAAATAAAATATAAGTTGAATTTTGTTGCTAAAAAATTAAAATAAAAATATTTAGTCAAACTTGTTCCCAAAAATGCTTTTACAAAAACATTGTAAATATAATTGATAAAGATATCAAAATTCATCAAATGCATTTTTCCTTCATAAAGAATATTTGAAAGTTTTGCGTATAAAATCAAACTTAATTGGACTATAGTACAAATCAAAAGGACTAAAAAATTTAAATAATTTTGTCTATTTTTATAGATTTTATATTTTAAAAAAAATAAAGGTAATAAAATACAAGAATAAATGCCTGTTAACCCTGCCATAAAAATTAAAATTATATGTAAATAATTTAATTCTTTTTTTGGGTAATAAGAAAAAACTAAAATAAATGTAATAATACATAAAAAAATTTGGGAATTAATAGAGTTCATCCAAATTTCAGGAACATTTAATGGAGATATAAAAACCAAAAGGCAAAATAAAACTTTATATTCAAATTTATTTAATAATATAGATTTATTATATAGCGCTAAAAAAATAATTATAATTTTTGGTAGCAAGGCTAAATAATTACTTACAATTGGTGCAAATTTTAATTTAAAAATATTTGCGACAACACCAGAAATGTTGGCCCATAAATTTAAATATCCAGAATTAAAATCCACAAATAAAAGTGAGTATAAAGTTTTATACTTAAAAGCATTTGCAAAATAGATGGAGCCTTCTTCAGCCATAAATCTACCGTTTAAAAATATAAAGGGACTTCTATAAAAAAAAATTGTTAGTAAAATAAAAAATAATAATTCTTTTTTGTTATTTTTAATAAAATTATTTAACATACATAATTTTATTATTATAAAATTCTATCTTTCAAATCAAAAGCTTCCATTAATTCGTTCCACTCTCTTTTTGACAAACCAGAATTCTCAATTGAAGTATTTTCTCCTTTGATTAACTTTTGAATAACTAATTTACCTTTTTTGGAAACTTCTGTTCCACCGACTCTATAATCCACAAAAGCATCAAAGGTTATTGGAACCCATTTCTTTAATGTATCTAACATTATATCTGCGTAAACTCTAATTTCATATTGTGCATGATGGTCAGCTCTCAATCTTAAAAAATTCATTAAATTTAACAAATCTGTTTTCCAATACCATTGAGTGTAAGTATTTAAAGTCAAATTCATTCTAGCTAACTCTCTTGCTAAACCCTTTTTATTTTTATCAATTGTTGAACCATCATATTTTTCATTAAGCATAGTTTCATAATTAGCATAAGTCCTCTCTGCATCATTTTTCAAAAGTTCCAAAACTTCTTTAGCTTGGGCTCCTTCTAGGACATCACCCCTTCCTTGTCTGTTACTTGTTGATTGTGCTGCTAGATTTTCTGGAGATGGTAAATAAAATTCTTTATCCAAAATGGAGTATCTTGCAGAGTATTCATTAACGTTTGCGGTTCTATGTCTAATCCATTGACGTGCAATAAATATTGGTAGTTTGATGTGGTACTTGATCTCACACATTTCAAATGGTGTACTATGCCAATGTCGCATTAAATATTTAATTAAACCAGAGTCTGTTGAGACTTGTTTTGTCCCTTTTCCATATGAGACTCTTGCTGCCTGTACTATTGAAGTATCATCCCCCATGTAATCAATTACTCTAACAAATCCATGATCTAAAGCGGGGATTGCCTCATAAAGTATTTTTTCTAATTCAACAGCTATAACTCTTTTTGTTTGATGATTTTGAGACTGTTGACTCTTGATTTCATTTAATTGTTCTTTGGTAAGTTTCATGATTGATATTGAATCTTTTAAAATTACTTTTATATTAATAAAGTTGGTTTTCCAACTACGACGATAAACGAATTTCGTAATAAACATTACGGACGTGGGGGCAGTACCCACCACCTCCACCATTTTCAACTTACGGGGGTGAATTAGGATCGACGAGTGTCTAAAGGCTATTCTTTCGTCCGGTATTGTTCCGCCGTAAAGGGCAGTTTTATAAATGCAAATAATAAATTTGCACTTGCAGCTTAATTAAGTTTTATTAATTAAGTTACGGGGCTTGGGGCACCTGGCAACAGAACGCCCCCTTTTAAAAAATTATATTATTCTAAAACGTGCGGCCAGAGAGACTCGAACTCTCATGGGATGTTCCCACTTGGCCCTCAACCAAGCCTGTCTACCAGTTTCAGCATGGCCGCTTATGCGGCAGATTAAGTGAATGACAACTCTATTTCAAGTTGATAAAATTAATAATGGAATTTACGTCAGAAATAAAAAAAGCTACAAATTCAATTTATCAGAAGATTTCAAAAACTATGCCTGAAATCGAGTGGTCAGTTCATGCTCCTTATATTTATGAAATAAATAAATTAAAGAAAGAGAAAAACGCAGTAATTTTAGCTCACAATTATCAAACCCCAGAAATTTATCATGGTATTTCTGATTTTTCTGCAGACTCTCTTGCGCTAGCAATTGAAGCCGCAAAAACAAAAGCAGAAATAATTGTAATGTGTGGAGTTCACTTTATGGCCGAGACAGCTAAATTAATGAGTCCTAATAAAAAAGTTTTATTACCTGATTTAAAAGCAGGTTGTTCATTATCTTCATCTATAACTGGAGCTGATGTAAGAGAGCTTAAAAGAAAAAATCCAGGTGTTCCTGTAGTTTCTTATGTGAATACATCGGCAGATGTTAAAGCAGAAACAGATGTCTGTTGCACATCAGCAAATGCTGTTAAAATTGTTAATTCATTAGGAGTTAAAAAAGTTATTTTTCTACCTGATGATTATTTAGCAAAATATGTAGCTTCGCAAACAGATGTTGAGATTATTTCGTGGCGCGGTACGTGTGAAGTTCATGAACAATTTACTGATACAGAGATTTATGAAATAAGAAAAAACAATCCAGATATTAAAGTTATTGCACATCCAGAGTGTCCACCAGAAGTTATTAAAGCAAGCGATTTTGCTGGTTCGACAAGCGGTATGATAAAATATGTCAGGGACAATCAGCCGAAAAAAGTTATGATGGTTACTGAATGTTCTATGAGTGATAATATTCAAATAGATAACCCAAACGTGGAGTTTATTAGACCGTGCAATTTATGTCCTCACATGAAAAGAATTACATTACCAAAAATTCTAGATTGTTTAAAAAATGAGACAAACGAAATTATAATGAGCAAAGATATAATTGAAAAAGCTAGAAAGTCTGTAGAACGAATGGCAGCAATAGGCAGATAATATCTGTGCGAAGAAATAGTTTAAGTAAAAAATTTATCGAAAAGGTAGTCAAATCTGCATTGAAAGAAGATTTATATCCGAGCGGAGACATCACATCTAAATTAATAAAAAATAACAATTTTAAATCATTTAAAATAATCTCTAATCAAAAAGGAATCCTTGGAGGCATAGATTTAGCCAAAGGCGTATTCAGACTAGTAGACAGTAAAATTAAATTTAAAGCAAAAAAAAAAGATGGTTCTAAATTAAGTAAAGGTAGCATTATAGCTAATATAAATGGAAATCCTAAAAATATTTTAATTTGCGAAAGAGTTGCTCTTAATTTTTTGTCCCATATATCCGGTATAGCAAGCGAGACAAATAAGTATGTTAATAAAGTTAAAGGAAAAAGTAAAATTTGTTGCACTCGCAAAACGATACCTAACTTAAGGGTAATGCAAAAATATGCTGTAAATATTGGTGGTGGTATAAATCATAGATTTAATCTTAGTGACGAATATTTGATTAAAGATAATCATATTGCTGTGTCGAATTTAAGATTTTTAGTTCAAAGAGCAATCAAAAATAAAAAAGGAAAAAAAATAACTGTTGAGGTCGATAATTTAAATCAACTTAAATCAATTTTAGGGTTAAAATTTAACACTGTATTATTTGATAATATGACTATTAGAAATTTAAAAAAAGGAGTTAAGATCGCTAAGAAATACTACGAAACTGAGGCTTCTGGAAATGTTTCTCTTCAAAACGTAGCCATGATTGCAAAGTCAGGGGTTGATAGAATTTCAGTGGGAAAAATTACACATAGTGCTTCAGCTATGGACTTTAAATTAGAACTTTAAAAAAATTTATATTCAATTATTTAGAATAGAGATACAGATTATTTATTTTTTCAATTCAGCTTGAGCTGCAGCTAATATTGCTACAGGAACTCTATAAGGAGAGCAAGAAACGTAATCTAGGCCAGTTTTTGAACAAAAATTTATACTTTTTGGATCTCCTCCATGTTCACCACAAATACCCAGCTTAATTTTTTTATTTTGTTTTTTACCTTCTTCTGCAGCAAATTTTATTAGTTCACCAACTCCGTCATCAATTGAAACAAATGGATCAACATCAAAAATTTTATTTTCAATATAATCATTTAAAAATTTACCACTATCATCTCTGCTTATTCCAAATGTTGTTTGTGTTAAATCATTAGTACCAAAGCTAAAAAATTCTGCATGTTTTGCTATTTCGTTAGCTTTAATGGCTGCCCTAGGTAATTCTATCATTGTGCCTACCAAAAAATTAATTTTAATTTTAGTTTTATTTTCTACCTCTCTGGCTATTTTAATAACTAGATCTTTCATTATTTTTATCTCAGCCTCAGTAGACACTAAAGGAATCATAATTTCAGGAATTATAGATTTAATTTTATTTTTTTTACATTCGACTAAAGCTTCAAATATTGCCTTACATTGCATTTCATAAATTTCTGGAAAAGATATTGCCAATCTACAACCTCTATGTCCAAGCATAGGGTTTTGTTCATGTAACTCTTGTATTCTTTGATCTACTTCTTTGTAAGAAATATCTAAAGATTTCGCAACACCTTCAATCTCCTCTTTTGTTTTTGGTAAAAACTCGTGTAGTGGTGGGTCTAACAATCTCACAGTAACTGGTAAACCTTTCATAATTTTGAATATTTCAATAAAGTCTTTTTTTTGGTATGGTAAAAGTTTAGACAAAGCTAAATCTCTGTCTTTTTTTGATTTTGAAAGTATCATTTGCCTAACAGATAAAATTCTATCTTCATCAAAAAACATATGCTCAGTTCTGCATAGACCAATTCCCTCTGCTCCAAATTCTCTCGCGGTTTTAGTATCAGATGGTGTTTCAGAATTAGTTCTTATTTTAAGTTTTCTATATTTATCTGCCCATTTCATTAATTTAAGAAAATCACCTGAAACATCGGGTTTAATAGTTTTGACCTCCCCCAAAATTACTCTTCCAGAAGATCCATCTATTGTTATAATTTCTCCTTCCTTAACTATTTTATTATTAACTTTAAAAATTTTTTTCTTATAATCAATTTCAATTTCACTTGACCCTGAAACGCATGGTCTACCCATGCCTCTTGCTACAACTGCTGCATGGCTTGTCATACCTCCTCTTGAAGTTAATATTCCTTTAGCCGCATGCATGCCATTTATATCCTCTGGAGAAGTCTCTACTCTTACCAATATTGTGTCTTGCATCATAGAATTAAGTCTTTCAGCTTCATCGGATGAAAAAACCACTTTTCCACTTGATGCACCTGGTGAAGCAGGCAACCCATTTGCAATTATATTCATCTCGGCTTTTTCATCTAAGGAAGGATGTAACAAATTATCAAGCGATCCAGGATCTATTCTTAATAACGCTTCTTTTTTTGTTATTAACTTTTCTTTAACCATATCTACTGCGATTTTAATTGCTGATCTGGCAGTTCTTTTACCTGATCTTGTCTGAAGTATCCAAAGCTTTCCGTTTTCTATAGTAAACTCTACATCTTGCATATCTTTGTAATGCTTCTCCAAAGATTTTAAAATTTTTTTTAGCTGTTTAAATAGCTTTGGCATATTTTCTTCCAAAGACATTTCTTTATTATTTGATTTAAGTCTTGATCTTTTAGTAATATATTGCGGTGTTCTTGTGCCTGCTACCACGTCCTCTCCCTGAGCATTAACTAAATATTCACCATATATCTCATTATTTCCATTAGATGGGTCTCTTGTAAAAGTTACTCCAGTTGCACATTTATTTCCCATATTTCCAAAAACCATTGATTGTACATTTACAGCAGTTCCCCAATAGGATGGTATTCGATTAATCTTTCTATAAGTTTTTGCTCGATTGCTTTCCCAAGATAAAAATACTGAAGAGACAGCATTTATTAATTGATCCTCTACATTTTGAGGAAAATCTTTTTTAGTTTCTTGTTTTACAACATTTTTAAAATCTCTAATTAACGCCTCCCAATCATTCGTTTCAAGGTCAGTATCTAAAAGTACGCCTTTGGTTAATTTATAATTTTCTATTAAATCCTCAAATTTATAACTCTCAATATTTAATACTACAGTAGAGTACATTTGAATAAATCTTCTGTAACTGTCTTTGGCAAATCTGTTGTTTTTAGTTTTTTTTGCAAGTGCCTCGACTGTTATATCGTTAAGACCTAAATTTAAAACAGTATCCATCATACCAGGCATTGATACTCTCGCACCGGATCTAACAGATAGTAGAAGAGGATCGATAGTATTACCGAATTTTTTACCAATTTCTTTTTCAATTTGACTTAATTCTTTTTTAATCTCAATTAATACTTTTTTGTCTAATTTTTTATTATTTTTGTAAAATGCTTCACATGCATTTGTAGAAATAGTAAATCCAGATGGTACTGGAAAACCTAATCTACCCATCTCAGCAAGATTAGCTCCTTTGCCTCCTAGTATATTTTTAGGGGATTTAAATTTTTTAGTAATTTTAGATTTAAAATTAAATACCAGCTTTTTCATTTAAAAATTCAATTTTTTCAAAATTAAAATATTTATCAAATGTATTACACAACATTTTTAAAAGCTCTAATCTATTTTTTTTTATAACTATGTCATTATCGTTAACTATGACATTATCAAAAAAACTTTCTACTTCTTTTTTTAGAGAAGCTAATAATGATAATTGACTGTCATAATCATTTTCTAAGTTAATGCTTGTAAAATTTTTTCTAATGTCGTGAATTTTTTTAAAAAGATCTTTTTCAAAATTACTTTTAAATAAAGCAGGATCTGCAGAACCTTTGAAATCTTCATTTTGCTGTTGGATTTCTGAATTTAAAATATTAAATGCCCTTTTGTAGTTTTCTATTAAATCTATTCCAACCTGTTTTTTTATTACTTTATTAAGTCTGTCAGCTTTTGTGAAAATTACAAAAATATTATTTAAATCAAAATCTATTAATGAACTTTCTATTATATCTTGTCTTATACCCCTTTCTTTCATGTAATTTTTTAGTCTATCTATTATAAAAACGGAAAGATTAGTATGAATAGATTTTCTATCAAAGTTTATAGATTGGTTATTATACAACTGGCAAGAATAATCGATCAGTTCTTTAAGTTTAAAAGATTTTTTGTTTTCTATGATTAATTTGATAAGACCTATTGTTATTCTTCTTAAGGCATAGGGATCTTTTGAGCTAGTGGGAACTAAATCTAAACCAAAAAATCCTACCAAGGTATCAAGTTTATCACTTAAAGACAAAGCTATACTATAATTATTTTTTGGTGTTCTGCTATTCAGCCCGCTAGGCAAATAATGCTCACTAATTGCTAAACATACTTCCTTTTCAAACCCTTGCGACTCAGCAAAGTATCCTCCTAACACCCCTTGCATTTCTGGAAACTCGTTCACTAAATCAAAAAGCAAATCTACTTTAGCAATTGTAGATGCTAACTCTAATTTTTCTTTACTAATTAATAATTCGTCTGAAATTAAACTACTTAAATTTTTAATTCTTTTTGTTTTATCCAGATAATTTCCTAAACCATTAAAATAATTTACATTTTCAAGCTTAGGGACATATTTAAGCATACTTTGTGATTTATTTTTTTTCCAAAAATACTCAGCGTCAGATAACCTTGCATCAACTACACTCTCATTGCCTTTTTTTATTAATCCAAATTTGTCCTCTTTATCAATTACAGAAAAAAAGTAATTCGACAGGTTGTTTTTTTTATCGGAAATTGGGAAAAACTTTTGATGATTTTCGATGGTTAATTGTATTACTTCTTTTGGAATTTCAAGGAATCTTTTATTAAAAGAACATAAAATTACCTTGGGTTTTTCTACAATGTTTGTTACCTCATCCAAAAGCTTTAAATTTATATTTAAATTAAAATTCTTTACCTTCGAAATTTTTTCTAAATTTTTCTTTATGCTCAACTTTCTCTCTCTATCGTCAACTATAACTCCAGCTTGTTTAAAATAATTTTTATAAGATTTAAAATATTTAAATGTCCGAGTTTTTATCTCATCATCTTTATTTATAAAAGTTTTGTTGGAACTTTTAAGATGATAAAAAACGAAATTTAATGATGTACCATTAAACAAACACATTATAGATTTAAGAGGTCTACCCCAAGATAATTCATAATTTCCCCATTTCATTGATTTTTTCCATTTAATTCTTTGTAATAAAAATGGCATATGTTCCTGTAGTATTTTTTTGGTGCTAATTTTTATTGATGGAATTTTATAAAAATAAAACTCACCCTTTGGAGTTTTTTTTATGAAAATTTTTTTTTTTGATATATTTCTTGATTTTAAGAAACCTGCCAGAGACTCATTATTTGCATCAACTCTTGGACCTCTAATTTCTTCTGTTTTTTTTTCAAATTCGTTTACTATATCCTTAAAGTAAAATATTAGTCTGTTTGGAGTTGAGATAGAATAAAATGATTTGTTATAAGATATTTTTTTTTGATCAAGAAAATTTTTAAAAATCTCTAAAAATTCAATTTTAGCTTTATTCTGCAAAGATGGAGGCATTTCTTCCGTAAATAATTCTAAAAAAAATTCTGACATTTATTTTTTTTCCTCTAACCATTTTAACCCTACTTCTTTTACCAAATCTCTTATTCGGGAAATATATCCTGCTCTTTGAGCTGTGCTAATTGCGCCACGTGAATCAAGAATATTAAAAACATGACTAGCCTTTAAGCTATAGTCATAAGCAGGTAAAGGGAGTTTATTGAGTAATAAATTTTTAGCCTCTTTTTCTAAACTCTCAAAAGAGTTAAATAAGTAATCGATACTTGCTAATTCAAAATTATATTTAGAAAATTGTTTTTCGTTTTCTTTGTAAATATCTTTATATAAAGTTCCATCTTTATTCCATAAAATATCGAACACATTTGACTTTTCCTGAACGAACATGCAAATTCTTTCAAGCCCATAAGTAAGTTCTACTGAAACTGGACTGCATTGAACACCTGCCATTTGTTGAAAATAGGTAAATTGAGTTATCTCCATACCATCGCACCAAACTTCCCAACCTAACCCCGCAGCTCCCAAAGTTGGACTTTCCCAGTCATCCTCGATAAATCTAATATCATGTACATTTTTATCTATACCTATTGATGAAAGACTATCTAAGAATAATTTTTTTATATTTTCAGGTGATGGTTTTATTAATACCTGAAATTGATAGTAATGCTGAAGTCTATTTGGGTTTTCTCCATATCTCCCATCTGATGGACGCCTTGAGGGTTGAACATATGCAGCTCTCCACTTATCTGGTCCAAGTGAACGTAGAGTAGTTGCAGGATGGAATGTTCCTGCACCTACCTCAACGTCATAAGGTTGTAATATTAAACAACCATGATTACTCCAATAATTCTGGAGATTAAATATGGTATCTTGAAATGTGATAAGTTTTTTAGTTTTTTTAGAAACCATATTTTTGCCAGAGATTTTTTTCTTCAATTGTATTTAATAATTTTTCTATTTGTGTTTCTGAAGATAGTTTTCTAGCTAACCAACTCTTAGATTTTTCAAATTTTTTAATAATAATATTTTCTCCAAATTTATTTTTTAGAATATCATTAACATTTCCTAAACCATCAATTAAACCTAGCTCTAGTGCTTTTCTACCTGACCAAAATTCGCCAGAAAATAATTCAATACCTTTATCTTTTTTTAGTTTGGCAGCTCTACTATTTTCTACAACATCAATGAAATCTTTATGTAAGTCTAGTTGAATATTTTTTAACCTTTTAATATCCTCCTCTTTTTCATCTAAGAAAGGATCTAGTGTACTTTTATTTTTTCCTGCAGTGTAAACTCTTCTTTCAACTCCAATTTTACCTATTAAATCTTTAAATCCAAAAGATGAATATATAACTCCAATAGATCCAATGATGGAGCTCTTATTTGCATATATTTCATCTCCAGCACATGAAATTAGATAGCCGCCTGATGCAGCCACATCCTCAGCAAAAACAATAACTTTTTTGTTATTTTTCTTTGCTAACTGCCTAATGTGATCATGAATTAGGTGTGATTGAACTGGAGACCCGCCTGGTGAATTAATTGAAATTGCAACAGCTGGGGATTTCTTCATTGAAAAAGCTTTTGTGATAATTTCTTCTTGTCCTGAAAAATCTATTCCTTGTCTAAATTTACCGACACTTCCAATTACACCTGAAAGTTTTATCAGTGGTATTATCTTTTTTTTTTTGAAAAGTGAAAACATAATTATGCTTATAAAATTTTTATATTAATATAAAGTCTCCTTTTAGTTGAAGATTTAGGTGCGTCAATTGATAAGTATAATATCAACAAAATTGTAATAGTTTGTAATTATGGGAAGCGTAATTCAATTAAAAACAAAGATTAACAACTCATATTTTGATCTAAAAAACTTAGTAGAGGATAAGTTGGTATTAGTTGACGAGAAAATAAAAAATAAACTAAATAGTGAGGTGGATTTGGTTGACCGAATGACTAAATATCACTTTAATACAGGTGGAAAACGACTCAGAGCATTATTAACTCTAGGCTCAGCAAAACTCTGTGGGTATAAAAAAGGTGGAAGAGATATAAACCTAGCCGCTTGTGTTGAGCTAATTCACGCAGCCACACTTCTTCACGATGACGTAATTGATAATGGAGAGGTTAGAAGAGGTAAAAAAACATTAAACAATATTTGGGGTAATCAATCATCTATATTAGTTGGAGATTATTTATTGAGTAGATGCTTTGAAATGATGGTTGATGATGGGGATTTAGAAGTACTAAAATTATTGTCTTCTACCTCTGCTCAAATATCTCAAGGTGAAGTACTACAGTTACAACATAAAAACGATATAGATATTTTAGAAGAAACATATTTAAAAATTATCTCATGGAAGACGGCATCTTTATTTGCCTCGGCGACTAAAGTAGGTGCTATATTATCTGGAAGTGAACAAAATATTAAAGACGCTCTAAATTCTTATGGAAAAAATTTAGGTTTAACATTTCAAATTGCAGATGATGCCCTTGATTATAATTCAGAAATTAAATTATTTGGAAAAGAAACAGGTAACGACTTTTATGAGGGCAAAATTACATTACCAATTATAATTTTATATCAAAAAGCATCTAATGATGAAAAAAAATTACTAAAAAATTATTTTAATAAAGATTTAAGGAATGAGCAAGATTTCACAAATACTATTCAAATGATAAAAAAATATAACATAATCAATGAATGTTATGAGAAAGCGTCATATTTTGTAAATATTGCCTCAAATGCATTAAATATTTTTAATGATACTAAAGAAAAAGATACTTTAAAGAAATTAACTTACTTTAGTTTAGAAAGAGATTATTAAGGACTTAAAAGAAATTTATCCCATTCTCCATTTTCTGTAATAACATATTTAAGTCTTTCATGTATTCTATTTTCACCATCTAACCAAAATTCAATTTCTTTTGGTTTTAAAATCCATCCTGACCAATAAGGTGGTCTTGGTACTACCCCCGTATCGGGATATTTTTTTTTAAATTTTTCAATAGATTTATAAAGGTCCTCCCTTTTTTTAAGTATTTTGCTTTGATTTGAGGCCCATGCGCCTATGCGGCTTCCATATTTTCTAGAATTATAATATTTGTCAGCTTCATCCGAGCTAACTTCAGATATTTTTCCAACCAATCTTATTTGCCTTAATAAACTTTTCCAGTGGAAACACATTGAGGCATTAGGATTTGATTTTAAATCTTCACTTTTTTTACTATCTAAATTTGTATAAAAAATAAATCCATTTTTACTAAAATCTTTTAAAAGTACCATTCTAACACTTGGTATAGAATTATTATCTGAAGTAGCAACAGCTACAGCATTAGGATCATTAATTTCAGATTTTTTAGCCTCCTCATACCACTCTTTAAAGAGATCAATTGGATTTTTTTGCTCTCCAAAGCAAATATTTATATCAAGAGAGTTTTTTTGATTCATAATTTTAACAAAATAATTTATATAATATATTAATGTCTTTTAATACATTTGGAAAAATATTTCGATTCACCACATGGGGCGAGTCTCATGGTCCAGCCATTGGCTGTGTAGTTGACGGATGCCCACCAAATATCCCAATAAATGCAGATGATATTCAAATCGAATTAAATAGAAGAAAACCAGGTCAATCAAAGTTTACTACTCAAAGAAAAGAGGATGACAAAGTTCAGATACTCTCAGGTATTTTTGAAGGAAAAACTACTGGAACTCCTATCTCATTAATAATTTATAATAAAGATATGAGATCTCGAGATTACGAGACAATTAGGAATAAATTTAGACCAGGTCATGCCGATTTTACTTATTTAAAAAAATATGGAATAAGAGATTATAGAGGAGGCGGAAGGCAATCAGCTCGAGAAACTGCATCTAGAGTCGCAGCGGGAGCAATAGCAAAGAAGGTATTAAGAATCAAGTTAGGCAAAAAATACAACGTTGTAGGAGCAGTTACCCAACTAGGGATTTTAGGTTGTAATTTAAAAAATTGGAATGATAAATTTATAAGAAAAAATAAACTTTTTTGTCCAGATAAATCAATTTTAAAACTTTGGGAAAAATATTTATTAAGCATACGTAAATCTGGCTCATCGTGTGGTGCAGTTATAGAGGTAAGAGCAAGAGGAATACCCGTAGGACTAGGAGCACCAATTTATTCAAAATTAGATATGGATCTCGCAGCTGCAATGATGAGTATTAATGCTGTTAAAGGTGTCAATATAGGCTCCGGAATGAATTCTGCACAATTAACTGGTGAACAAAATTCTGATGAGATGTCGAAAAAAGGAAAAAGCACATTATTTAAATCTAATAATGCAGGGGGTATCTTAGGTGGAATTTCATCAGGACAAGAAATTATTTTATCGTTTGCAGTAAAACCAACCTCATCTATTCTTACTAAGAGGAAAACAATAGACAAATTTGGAAAGAATACTTCAATATCTGTTAAGGGCAGACATGATCCATGTGTTGGAATTAGAGCAGTGCCTATCGGTGAAGCAATGATGAATTGTGTTTTGCTAGATCACTTTTTAATGCACAATGCACAGTGCAAAAATTAATTAGTTTTTTTGATAATTACCTTGGAGTTTAAAGTCTCTAATACTTTATCAACAATGTTGAAAGAGTCTAGCCCTGCAATTTTGTACATCTGCTCTGGCTTATCTTGATCTATAAATTTATCAGGCAATACCATGTTTCGCAGTTTTAAGTTGTTATCAAGTAGATTTTTATCTGTAAGAAATTTAGAGACATGAGAGCCAAAACCTCCTATAGAACCTTCCTCAACAGTAATTAAAATTTCATGCTCATTAGCTACTTGCCATAAAAGATTTTCATCTAAAGGTTTGGCAAATCTCGCATCGATTATTGTTAAATTTATACCTTTTTTTTGTAAAATTTCTGAGGATTTAAGAATATCATTTAATCTTGCTCCAAAGTTAACGATTGCAACCTTCTTACCCTCTCTAACTACCTTGCCTTTACCTACAATTAATTTTTCATCAATTGATGGTAGCTCGACTCCCAATCCATTGCCTCTAGGGTATCTAAATGCGCAAGGTCTATTATTAATATCTATAGAAGTATTTATCATTTTCACAAGTTCAGCCTCATCACTCGCAGCCATTACAATAAAATTGGGCAAAGTGGTAAGATAAGTAATATCAAATGAACCAGCATGAGTAGGTCCGTCTGCACCAACCAATCCTGCCCTGTCAATTGCAAATCTGACGGGTAAGCTTTGTATCGCTACATCATGAACAACTTGATCATAAGCTCTTTGCAAAAATGTTGAATAAATAGCTGCATAAGGTTTAAAACCTTCTGTAGCTAGCCCAGCTGCGAATGTTACAGCATGTTGTTCAGCTATACCTACATCAAACATTCTATCAGGAAATTTTTCTGCAAATAAATCCATACCTGTACCAGATGGCATTGCGGCTGTTATACCAATTACCTTACTGTCATTTTTAGCATGCTCAATTAGAGTATTTGCAAAAACCTTTGTATATGATGGTGCAATTGATTTCGATTTTTCTTGTTTGCCAGTGC
Source organism: uncultured Pelagibacteraceae bacterium (assembly GCA_902596325.1). Classification (GTDB taxonomy): domain Bacteria; phylum Pseudomonadota; class Alphaproteobacteria; order Pelagibacterales; family Pelagibacteraceae; genus Pelagibacter. Next base: position 58,804 of record CACJTN010000001.1, on the reverse strand, counting down.
TTACATTAAACTTTGAAACGCCATGATATTTATCTTCAGATTTTTCAGCGAAACTATATCCTTTACCTTTCTCAGTCTTTACATGTATCATAATTGGACCATCGTAACTTACTTCTTTTGCATTTTGTAGAACTGGTAGTAAGGCATCTAAATCATGTCCATTTATTGGACCAACATAATAAAATCCCATTGAGTTAAACAAAGTACCGCCTGTTACTGCAGATCTTAAAAAATCTTCTGCCTTGCCTGCTTTTTTTGAAAATCTTTTTGAAAAAGCAGAAATAATAAGCTTAACTGTTTCTCTAAAACTAAAATAAATTTTACCAGAAAGAATTTTTGCAAGATAACTTCTCATTGCACCAACAGGTTTAGCAATTGACATGTCATTATCGTTTAGAATTACTATAATTTTAGTCTTGCTCGCTCCTGCGTTATTCATCGCTTCATAAGCCATACCTGCACTAATTGCTCCATCTCCTATTACTGAAATTACATTACTAGATTTATTAGATAATTTATTAGCTATAGCAATTCCAAGTCCTGAGGATAAAGAGGTTGAGCTGTGTGCAGCTCCAAAAGGATCATACTCGCTTTCAGATCGTTTTGTAAAACCAGATAATCCATTTCCTTGTCTCAAAGTTCTGATTTTATCTTTCCTTCCAGTGAGTATTTTATGTGGGTATGCTTGATGACCAACATCCCAAATTAATTTGTCGTTTGGAGTATCAAAAATATAATGCAATGCTACAGTTAATTCAACCACACCTAAACCAGCACCTAAATGACCACCAGTTTCAGAAACTGCATCAATTAATTCTTCTCTGAGTTCTTTAGCAACATATTTTAGTTCATCTTTTTTAAGTTTTCTTAAATCTGATGGAAAATTTATATTATTTAAATATTTGTAAGATTTTTTCATTTACTTCTTGTTAAAATAAAGTTCACAGTTTCCTTTAAATCCTCTGCATTTCTACCAAATTTATTTAAGCGTTTAAAAATATCATTTTTTAATTTATATGAATAATTAATAGCATTTTTATATCCAAGTAAACTAATTAAAGTGGCTTTTCCTTTTTTTTGATCTTTCTTTGTTTTTTTTCCAACTTTTTTCGAATTCCCACTTTGATCAATTAAATCATCAGCTATTTGAAAAAGTAAACCTATATCTGATCCAATACTACTAAATTTTTTAAAATTTTTTTTATCTTTATTTATGATAGTAGGTGCAGTACAACAAAATTCAAAAAGCATTCCAGTTTTTTTTCTCTGCATCTCTATTATTTTTAACATAGAAACTCTTTGTTTTTCGTATTCCAGATCCAAATGCTGACCTCCTGCTACTCCGGAATGTCCTGCACACCTAGAAATAGAATGAATAAGTTCATTTTTTACATCACTTGATACATTAAAATTATTACTGCTTAATATTTCAAAACTAATAGTTAATAATGAGTTTCCTGCAAGAATTGCAGTCGACTCACTAAACTTTTTATGCACGGTTAATTTACCTCTTCTAAAAATATCATCATCCATACATGGTAGGTCATCGTGTATTAGTGAATAAGCATGTATACACTCTATTGCTGCGCTAACATGTAATAAAGTTTTATTATCAAGAGAAAAAATTTTTCCTACATCAATTAATAACTTTGACCTAATTTGTTTACCTCCAGGAAATAAGCCATATTTCATTGGGTGAATAAGACTTGTTTTTTTTTGTTTATTTAAAAATTTTTTTAAGAAACTGTTAGTATCTCTTGCAACTTTATATAATTTTTTTTTCATCATTTAAAATTTTTTTTATTTTTTCACGAGTTTCATCAGAAATTTCTCTTGAAGTATTTTGGAATTTTTTTTGAATTAAATTATTTATAGTCAAAAGCTTTTGATATTCTTCAATTGATTTTTCTAAATCCTTCTGTTTTTCTAATTTTTTGACCAGATTAGCTGCTATTTCTGTTAGCTCAGTTAATGATTTAATTTTAATATCATCTAGTAAATTTTTGTCTTTCATATTAAATATTTAATTATTACATGAAAATTAACAATTCCAGTATTAAAAAATCTATTAACTATTTAAAAAATAATGAATGTATAGGTATACCTACAGAAACTGTTTATGGATTAGCCGCAAATGCATATTCACGTAGTGCAGTTTCGAAAGTTTTTAAGCTTAAGAAAAGACCAAAAAAAAATCCTCTTATAGTTCATTATTATAGTAAATCTCAACTAGAGAGAGATTGCCACTTGAATGAAAATTTTTACAAACTCTATAAAAAATTTTGTCCAGGACCATTGACTTTTATTCTCAGATTGAAAAGTAATAGTATGATTGATAACAACGTGACAAATAAAAAAAAAAACTTAGCAGTAAGATTTCCAAAGCATCCAGTAATAAGAAGTCTTTTAAATAAGATTGATTTCCCCTTGGCGGCACCTAGTGCAAATATATCCTCAAGCATTAGTCCCGTCACCAAAAATGATGTAATAGATGAATTTGGAAAAAAAATTAAGTATGTATTAAACGGCGGTAGGTCAAATATTGGATTAGAGTCAACTATAATTGATTTGACTAACAAACCAAAAATAATAAGGCTTGGAGGATTAAAATTGGAATACTTGAAAAAAATTTTAAATGTAAGACTTAATTATAATTCAGATACTAAAAGAAACTATCCAGGACAAAGAAGGCTACACTACTCTCCAGGTATACCTATTAGATTAAATATAAAAGATCCAAAAAAAAATAGTGCTTACATTTTGATAAATAAAAAAAAATTCACAAGTAGAAATTTTTTTTATTTAACAAAGAATAAAAATCTGAAGGAGGCAGGAAAAAATTTATACAAAACACTAAGAAAAATAAAGAAAAGAAAATTCAAATTAATTGAAGTTGAAAAAATTCCAAATATTGGAATTGGTCGAACTATTAATGATAGACTACAGAGAGCTTCGATTAAATGAGTATTAAAATTAAAAATTTATATAAAAACTATAAAGGTTTTGAAGCAGTTAAAAATTTAAATTTTGAAATTAAAAAAGGTTCAATTACTGGACTACTTGGACCAAATGGATGCGGAAAAACTACAACAATAGGAATGATACTTGGTCTGATTAGACCAACTAAAGGGGAGGTTTTAATTAATAACAAAGATATTGAGATTGAAAAAAACAGAATAAGTGTTTTAGAAAAAATGAACTTTATATCTCCCTATGTCGAGCTTCCAAAAAAACTATCAGTCAAAGAAAACTTAATTGTTTATGGAAAAATGTATGAGGTAAAAAATCTTCAAAATAGAATTAATACATTATGTAATGATTTGAACCTTAAAGAGTTTTTAAATAAAAAAACTGGTGAGTTATCATCGGGTCAAAAAAATAGAGTTTCTTTGGCAAAATCCTTAATTAATAATCCAGAAATTTTATTGTTAGATGAGCCTACAGCAAGCCTAGATCCAGATACAGGCGACTATGTCAGATCATACATTGAAAATTATGCAAAAAAAAATAATACAACAATACTTCTGGCATCCCATAACATGAGTGAAGTAGAAAGATTATGTGAGAATATTATGATGATGAAACAAGGAAAAATAATCGATGATGGCACATGTGAGGAATTAATTTTTAAACATGGTAGAGTAAATCTTGAAGAAACTTTTTTAAAGCTAGTAAGAGAATAATTATGAAATTACGAAGAATGTATGCATTGTCTATAAGACATCTTTATTTAATAAGAGGATCTTTCCCTAGAATATTAGACCTAATTTATTGGCCAACAATTCAAATTATCCTTTGGGGTTTTATTTCAAAATTTTTTACGATGTACAGCGATTATTACAATAATACTGTAGGTGTAATACTAAGTTGTGCAATACTATATGATTTCTTATTTAGATCGAGCATAAGTTTTAACATGTTATTTCTTGAAGAAATATGGAGTAGAAATTTTACAAATTTATTTGTAGCTCCATTAAAATTAAGTGAAATTATCACTGCTTTGACATTTACAGCTCTTGTAAGAACTTTAATCGGGATTGTACCAGCAGTTTTATTAATGAGTCCTTTATTTGGGGTTTCTATAATAAATCTGGGAGCTCCATTATTTTTACTTTTTTTAAGTTTATACATGTTTGGAACAACTCTAGGTATTTTGGTAACTTCAGGTCTTTTGAGATTCGGGCCTGCATTTGAAAATACAGCATGGTCATCTCTTTTTCTATTGGCACCTTTAGGATGTGTTTATTATCCTCTATCAATCTTGCCTGAATGGCTACAATATATTTCTAATTTATTGCCATTGGTATATGTATTCGAAGAAGCAAGATCAATATTAATAAATAACTCTGTAAATTATGATAATATTATAAATGCTTTGTTGTTAAATTTAATTTATTTTTCATTGTCGGTGATAATATTTTATTTTTCTTTTTATGGAGCAAGAAAAAAAGGTACTTTAGTAAATATGGGGGAATAAAAATTATAAAATTTAATATGTTAATTAGTAATTGGTGCGCCTGCAAGGAGTCGAACCCTGAACCTCCAGAGCCGAAATCTGGCGCTCTATCCAGTTGAGCTACAGACGCATTATTTATTAATATTATAATTTATGAATAATATCATTAATTTTGTTGTTGAAAATATTCAAGGCAATCCAAGAATAGACTATTACCTGAGTAAAAATTATAAAAATTTGAGTAGAACAAAGATAAAAAACCTAATTTTAAATAAGTTTCTTAAAATAAATGGGCAAGTTGTAAATAGTCCATCGAAGAAGATCAATCAAGGTGATAAAATTTATTTAAAAATAATAGAAGAGAATAAAGTCACTTTAAAACCTTACGATTATAATTTGGATATTATTTTTGAGGATAAAGATATTTTAGTTTTAAATAAACAATCGGGAATATCGATACATCCAGGAGCAGGAAATTATGATAAAACTATCGTAAACGCCTTAATTAAATATTGTAATAAAAATCTTTCTGACGTGGGTGAAAAATATAGACCTGGTATTGTGCACAGAATTGATAAAGATACCTCTGGTTTAATAATAATTGCTAAAAATAACTTAAGTCATTTAAAATTGTCGGAACAATTTAAAAATCACACCATAGATAGAGTTTATCTTGCTTTGGTGTGGGGAAAGATTAGACCTCGGTCTGGAAGAATTGAAAATTATATAAAGCGTAGTGTTAAAAATAGACAATTAATGGAAGTAAGTTTGACAAAAGGTAAAAAAGCTATAACAAATTACAAAACCATTGAAGTGTTCGAGAGTGAAAAATCACCAACTTTTAGTTTAGTTGAATGCAAGCTTGAAACGGGAAGAACACATCAAATCAGAGTCCACTTAAGTTATAAAGGTAATCACATAGTTGGTGATAAACACTATAAAAAAAAATATAAAAAAATAACAAACGTTGATGAAGAATTATTTAATATTTTAAATACTTTAAATAGACAATTTTTACATGCAGCAAGTATTCGCTTTACCCATCCAGTTAGCAATAAGAGATTAATTTTCCAGTCAAAATTGCCAAATGATTTGGAAAAATTATTAAAAAATCTAAGAAATACTTGAAAAAGAAATCATTGTAAAAGTAAAAAACTTTATTAAATAAATAACGTTATGAGAAATTCAAAATATAACCTTCCAACACTGGCTAGTGATGGATCTCTGGCAGCTTATTTATCTCAAATAAAAAAGTTTCCAATGTTAGATGCCGAAGAAGAATATATGCTGGCTAAAAATTGGCAAAATACTGGAAATGTTAAATCTGCAGAGAAACTTGTTACGAGTCACCTCAGATTGGTTGCAAAAATAGCCATGGGCTATAAAGGTTATGGATTACCAATCAATGAAATGATTTCAGAGGGAAATATTGGGTTAATGCAAGCTGTTAAGAAATTTGAACCTGAAAAGGGTTTTAGATTAGCAACTTACGCAATGTGGTGGATAAAAGCTTCAATTCAAGAATATATTTTAAGATCATGGAGTTTAGTTAAAATAGGAACCACAACTGCTCAAAAAAAATTATTCTTTAATTTAAAGAAATTAAAAAATCAAATTGCACCTAGAACGGAAGGTGATCTTAAGGACGAACATGTAAAAAAAATTGCAAAAGATTTAGATGTTAGTGAAAATGAAGTTGTTTCAATGAATAGAAGATTATCTGGAAAAGAAAAGTCTTTAAACTCTCCGATTGGAGAAGACGGTGATGAATGGCAAGATTGGATAGTAGATAACCAAATGGATCAGGAATTAAAATTTGCTCATCAAGAGGAAATGGAACAAAGAAAAGGTCTTTTAAAAGATTCAATTAAAATTTTAAATGAAAGAGAAAAAGAAATATTATATTCGAGAAGATTAAATGATAACCCTACAACCTTAGAAGAATTGAGTAAAAAGTTTAAAATAAGCAGGGAGAGAATTAGGCAGATTGAAAATAAAGCATTTGAAAAACTGCAAAAGCATATGCTTAATTCAGCTAAATCAAAAAATCTATTACCTGCAAATTAATTTTTAAAAGGATCTTGAATTAGTATAGTGTCTTCTCTCTCTGGACTTGTCGAGATACTAGAAATTTTAGTTTCTATAAATTTCTCTAAATCTTGAATATATATTTTTGCGTTTTTAGGCAGTTCATCAAAATTTTTTATTCCAACGGTTGAAGATTTCCAACCATCATAAGTCTTATAGATTGGTTTTACTTTTAGTTGATCATCTACAGCTGCAGGCAGATAATCGATTTTTTTTCCATTAATCTCATACGCTACACAGATTTTAATTTCATCTAGTTCGTCTAAAACATCAAGTTTTGTGAGAGCTATTCCGTCAATTCCAGAAATTTTAATTGTTTGTCTTACTAGTACTCCGTCAAACCAACCACATCTTCTTTTTCTACTTGTTACTGTACCAAATTCTTTTCCTCTAGTACCGAGCTCCTCACCTACCTTATCTTTTAACTCAGTTGGAAAAGGTCCCTCACCAACCCTTGTCGTATAAGCTTTTGTAATACCTAATACATAATTTATGGAATTAGGACCACAACCAGTTCCTGTAGCAGCTGATGAAGCAACAGTATTTGAAGAAGTTACAAATGGATAAGTTCCATGATCTACATCTAGCAATATTCCTTGAGCTCCTTCAAACAAAATTTTTTTATTTTTTTGTTTAAATTCGTCAATTTTTTTCCAAACTGGTTGAGAAAATTTTAGAATTCTTGGTGCGATTTTAAGCAACTCCTCTATCAAAACACCTTTCTCATAGATTTTTTTTTTTAATCCTTTTCTAATTGCATTGTGATGAGCTAGAACATTATCTAATCTTTTATTTAAATTTTCTTTTGAGGCTAAATCCATCACTCTAATAGATCTTCTGCCCACTTTATCTTCATAAGCTGGGCCTATTCCTCTTCTAGTTGTTCCAATTTTAGAATTTCCAGCAGCATCTTCTCTGATTTCATCCATTTCCCTGTGAAAAGGTAGTATTAAATTTGCTGCTTCAGATATTATTAAGTTATTTTCATCTACGTTTACGCCTTTCGAATTTATCTCTTTTATTTCATCTAATAAAGCCCATGGGTCAATAACAACTCCATTTCCAATGATTGATATTTTGTTTTTTCTAACAATCCCAGACGGTAATAATCTCAATTTATATGTAACACCATCAATTACCAAAGTATGTCCAGCGTTATGGCCACCTTGAAATCTAATTACAACATCGGCGTGGCTTGAGAGCCAGTCAACTATTTTTCCTTTTCCTTCATCTCCCCATTGAGACCCAACTACTACTACATTTTTCATTTAAATTTTTTATTTATAATAAACGTGTTCAAATGGTTAATTGGTCCATTTCCCTTTCCAAATTTAGGTCCTGAACTTATTGCTTGGTTAACATACTTAATTGCCATCTCACAAGATTTCTTTATTGTTTTTCCACATGAATAAAATGACGTTATAGCACTAGATAAAGTGCAGCCGGTGCCATGTGTATTTTTGGTTTTATATCTTTTACTTTTGAACTTAACAATTTCAATTTTATTGACAAAAATATCTATTACAAATTTTGATTTATTATGACCACCTTTTATAAGTACATTTTTTGCTCCCATATCAATTAATAATTTCGCTGCAAGAATCATGTCTTCAGTATTTTTTATTTGAATTCCTGACAAAATTTCTGCTTCTGGTATATTTGGAGTTATTAAAGATACTTTTTTTATTAATTCACTTCTTAAAATTTTTATTGCTTTACTATCTATAAGTTTAGCACCTCCTTTTGCTACCATTACTGGATCTAATATTATCTTATTTATACTAATTTTTTTTAACGAATTTATTACGGATCTTATGACTGGTGCAGAATGAAGCATGCCTATTTTAATTGCGTCTGGTTTTATATCTTTGGAGGTGAATTCAATTTGTTGGGAAATATTTTTTGCGGAAACTGGCAATATAGATAAAACACCTGTTGTATTTTGTGAAGTAATAGCAGTTATAGCTGTCATCGCATAACAACCTAAAGAAGTGACTGTTTTAATATCAGCTTGTATTCCTGCTCCACCCGATGAGTCTGATCCTGCAATAATTAAAATTTTAGATTTTATTTTCAAATTAGTTAATAGATTTTTTTACAATATTAATACATTTAGAAATTAATTTTTTATCATTACTTTCACACATAATCCTTATTTTTGGTTCCGTGCCTGATTTTCTAACAAGCATTCTACCGTTCCCACTAATTAATTTATTTGCATGATTTATAGCTTTTTTACATTTATCACTTTTGATTATGGATTTATTTTTTACAACTACGTTTTCTAATAATTGAGGTGTTGGTTTAAAATTATTGAATAATTCACTCGCTTTTTTTCCTTTTCTCATTGAAAACAAAACTTCTAAAGCTACTAACAAACCATCTCCTGTTGTTGCAAACTTGCCTAAAATTATGTGACCAGATTGTTCGCCGCCTAAATTAAATTTATTTTTTTTCATTAGTTCCTTAACATGCCTATCACCAACCTGTGATCTTAAAAACTTAATTTTATTTTTTTTAAAGTAATCCTCTAATCCAAAATTGGACATCAAAGTTCCAATCACACCGCCTTTTAAAATTTTTTTTTTTTTCCATCTTTTAGCCAACATTGCTATTATGGCATCACCATTAACTATTTTGCCATTTTCATCACATATAATTATTCTGTCAGCATCTCCATCTAAAGATATACCAATATGTGCGTTATTTTTTTTTGTAAAATTTCTAATTTTATTTGGATAAGTAGAACCACATCTTTTATTAATATTAAATCCATTTGGATTAATTCCAGTTTTATAAACTTGGGCACCAAGAGACTCGAATAACAAAGGTCCAACTTTGTAAGCTGCACCATTCGCACAATCAATTGCAATTTTAAGACCTCGTAAATTAAACTGATTTGGAAAATTACTCTTCAAAATTTCAATATATTTTTCTGATCCGTTCTCAAGTCTTTGAACTCTTCCAAGAATTTTTGGATTAGATAAATTAATAGATATATTGGTATCAATCAATTTTTCAATTTTTTTTTCAATTAAGTCAGATAGCTTTAGTCCATCTGGACCAAATAATTTTAGGCCATTATCATGATATGGGTTATGTGATGCGGTAATCATAATACCCAAATTTGCTCGCATTTTTTTTGTTAACATTGCTAACCCGTTTGTAGGTAGTGGACCAAATGTAAATATATGCATTCCGGCTGAGGCTAATCCTGATACAAGTGCAGGCTCTAAAGTATAACCAGATAATCTTGTATCTTTGGCAATTATAGCTATTTGCTTATTTTTTTTTTGGTTCTTAAAATAAGTGCCAGCTGCTAAGCCAAATTTGAAAAACATTTCTCCATTTATTTTTTCTTTATTTACTCTGCCTCTTATTCCGTCAGTGCCAAAATATTTTTTTAACATTAATTATAAATTTTTTTAAAAACTTTTAAACCTTGGTTTATTTCATTAACATCATGAACTCTAAGTATTTGAACTCCTTGCATTAAACTATATATACTAGATGATAATGTTCCTCCTAATCTATTTTTACTCTCATTTACACCAGATATTTCTCGGATAAACCTTTTTCTTGATACTCCTAATAATATTGGGAATCCTAGGGAATGGAAAATAGAAATTTTTTTAATCAAAGTAATATTATGTTTCAAATTTTTACCAAAACCTATGCCTGGATCGATTAATATTTGATTGTGTCTAATTCCATATTTTCTTAATTTTTTGAGTTTCCTTTCAAAGAAATCATAAATGTCTAAAAGGACATTTTTATATGAAGGATTTATTTGCATATTTTTTGGAGTACCTTTCATATGATGAATAACAAATGGTAAATTAGTTTGTTTAAGAAATTTAAAAATATTTTTATCATAGCTAAGGCCCGATACATCATTAATTAAATCTAATTTGTAAGAAACCGCTTTACGCATGACATATGTTTTTCTTGTATCTAGTGAGATAAAAATTTTTTTTTTGTTTAGATATTTCAAAGTATCTTTGACTCTATCCCACTCGTTTTTTTGATTAACATCTATAGATCCCGGTCTCGTTGACTCGCCACCAACGTCAATTATATTTGCGCCTGATCTAATCAATTTCTTAATTTGTGATTTTGAGGCATTTATTTCATTATATTTACCACCATCTGAAAAACTGTCCGGTGTCAAATTTAAAATACCCATTAAAAGAGGAATATTATTTAAATTTAGTTTCTTAATTTTTTTTATTCTGCAAATATTTTTTAAATCACTAAGAACTTTTTTTTTTATATTTATTGGAAGATTTTTTAATTGTTTTATATTTAATTTTTTTTTACTTGTCCTAGTTATAATCTCTATAGTATCAAAAGATATATTTTTGTTTCCACCTAAGGGTAAACTTAATTTTTTTTTTACTTTTTGTAATGAATGTTTTCCAAAATAAAAATTACACGCTCTTGTGTAATATTTTTGCATTAAGTTTAGTGAACAATTTTAGGTTTTAACCCAATTGATCCTAAGGCTGATCCTTTGTCGTCATCCTCTACTTTAAGATCTTCCTTATTAGAAGGATAGACATTTTTGTTTACTATATCCTCAATTTCTTCACCACTTAATGTTTCATAAGTTAATAGTGCTTTTGCGAGTTTATGCAAATCATCAATCTTATCAGTTAGTATTTTTCTTGCTCTTTCGTAACCTTTGTCTACAAATTTTCTAATTTCTGCATCTACTTTTTTTGCAGTTTCCTCAGACATGTTTTGTTGTCTCGCAACTGATCTTCCAAGAAATACCTCTTCCTCATTTTCACCATAAGCCACAGGTCCAAGTTCTTTGCTTAATCCTGCTCTCATAACCATTGCTCTAGCTCTTTTTGTAGCTTGTTCAATGTCACTTACTGCTCCGGTAGTTACTTTATCGTGTCCGAAAATTAACTCCTCAGCAACACGACCACCCATAGCAATTGACATCTGTGCGTGCAATTGTTCTCTTGTTTGTGAAACTTCATCTTTCTCAGGAAGTTGCATTACCATTCCTAAAGCTCTACCTCTTGGTATTATTGTCGCTTTATGTATCGGATAGGCGGCTTTTTCATTGATGGTGACTATAGCGTGTCCTGCCTCATGATAAGCTGTAAGTTTTTTTTCGTCCTCAGTCATGACCATAGATCTTCTTTCAGCACCCATCATTACTTTATCTTTTGCTTCCTCAAATTCTAAATATGTAACTATTCTTTTGTTTTTTCTTGCTGCTAGCAAAGCTGCTTCATTTACAAGATTAGCAAGATCTGCACCAGAAAATCCAGGAGTACCTCTTGCAATTGTTCTTAAATTTATATCCGGAGTCATTGAGATCTTTTTACTATGAACTTTTAATATTTTTTCTCGGCCTATAATATCTGGAAGTGAAACAACAACTTGTCTATCAAATCTTCCTGGTCTCAGTAATGCTGGGTCTAAAACATCTGGTCTATTTGTAGCTGCTATAATAATTACACCTTCATTGGTATCAAAGCCATCCATTTCAACAAGTAACTGATTTAAAGTTTGCTCTCTCTCGTCGTTTCCGCCACCTAAGCCAGCTCCTCTACTTCTTCCTACTGCATCTATCTCATCTATAAATATTATACAAGGCGAGTGTTTTTTTCCTTGTTCAAACATATCTCTAACTCTTGATGCACCAACTCCAACAAACATCTCTACAAAATCAGATCCAGAAATTGTAAAAAAAGGAACTCCTGCCTCGCCAGCTATTGCCCTAGCTAACAATGTTTTACCAGTACCTGGAGGTCCTACTAATAAACATCCTCTTGGTATTTTTCCTCCAAGCCTGCTAAATTTTTTAGGATCTTTTAAAAATTCTACTACTTCCTCTACTTCTTCTTTAGCTTCTTCCACACCTGCAACATCATTAAAAGTCACCTTACCCTTTACTTCATTCATCATTTTAGCCTTAGATCTTCCAAAACCCATTGCACCACCTTTGCCTCCCTGCATTTGTCGCATGAAGAATATCCAAACTGCAATTAACAACAACATCGGAAACCAAGATAATAAAACACCAAACAATGAAGGCATTTTCTCATCTAGCGGTGCCGCAGAAATGCTCACGCCTTTTTCAGTTAATCTTTGGATTAAGTTTGGATCATTTGGCGAATACGTAGTGAAATTCTCACCATTTGAAAGTATACCTTTAATATTATTACCTTGAATTTCAACTTGAACGACTCTTCCGTTATCAACCTCATTTAAAAATTCTGAAAAGATAACATTATTACTCTGTGATATAGATCTTTGGGGATTTTTGAACATGTTGTACAGTCCAATAGTAAGTACTATTATTACTGCCCACATTGCTAGGTTTCTTAAATTCATACGATATAATTAAGAATTATTGCAAATATAACAAGAGGCAAATTATACAGAATTACAGTTTTTTCGATGATTCAGGGTAAATAATAGTCAATTTTTTAATTTTTTCTATTGTGCACCCAGATAAGGTAGCCTTTGAAAAGTTTTTAGATACGATTCTTTGTATCATATTTAAGATTTTTCTTCCTCTTGAGGAGTAGTACTTACCACCTACAACGCTCAATATTTTAGAAAAACTTCTAAATACTATTTCTTCAGGTTGTAAAAAAAAATTGTGTTTTAATATTACGAATTTCTTTTTTAAAAAGATAGTGTTTTCATCCAAATTGTTATTAACATAAAATTCTATAACGTCATTTGATTTTGTTAAATTCGATATAGTTAATTTGATTTTTTCAAAATTAAATTTTTCCTCTTTTAATTTTTGAATAATTTCCCTTATTCTAGATCTTTTATATTTAAAATCATTATTAGATGGATCTTTTATATAAAAATTGTAAATTTTTTGCGAAGTATACTCGAGCTCACTTTTGCTACAATTTAACAATGGCCTACACAAATAAACACCATTATTTTTAATTAGTTTTGAATTAAATGATACAAAACCTTTTAACCCAGATCCTCTGCTTAATCTAATTAAAAAATTTTCAATCAAATCATCTTCTGTATGACCTAGGAAAATAATATTAATTAAATTTTTATTCAGTTTCCCTTTTATAAGATCGTACCTAGATTTTCTAGCTTTGGATTGAATGTTTGACTTAGGTTTTTGACCTTTCCATTTTAAAATTTTTAAATTTATCTTGATCAATTTTAATTTTTTCTTGACCATTAAAGCCTCATATTTTGAGCCGTGTCTTAATCCATGATCAACGTGATAGTAATTTATTCTGATTTTATTTTCTAAACTATAAAGTTTAAGAAAATAAGCTAAAGCCATACTGTCTGGTCCGCCTGAAATTCCAGCAGAAAATTTAGATTTACCATTCAAAAAGACAATATTTTTTTTAAATCTTTGGTAAATATCAATTATTTTTTTATCGGAAATTTTAAGAAGATTTTTTTTATGAATTATTTTTTTTACACTCAAACTTTTTTTCCTCATATTTGGCTTTTTGGATTACAGATTCTTTTGCGTTAGGATATTGTTTTTTAACTCCCAAAATCATCAAACAACCTTGATCTTTTTCACCAATTTGTACTAAGGAAACTCCTAGTTTTAATAAATTTATTGGAGCTTTATCGCTCTTAGGATAATTTTTATAACCCTCAAGGTAAGCTGATGCTGCATCGGTGTATAATTGTCTAATTCTAAATGTTTCTGCATACCAATATTGAGCATTACCAGCTAAATTATGATCTGGATTTGTGTTTACAAATTCTCTAAATGCTCTCTCTGCAGTATTATAATCTCCAACTTTAAGAAAACTTGTTGCAAATTCATACTGCTGTTGTGGATTTGCTTGAGGTAAAATTTTTTCTTCAGCAATAAAATTTTCAGTTACTACTGAGGCTGTAGTATCAATTGATTTTGTCTCTTGATTTGTTTCCTCACTGGTCATATCTTTATAAGAAATTGAACCAAGATCTTGAGGTTCGCTTGAACCAGGTAAAATTAGATTTGGATCACTAGATGTAGATGAAGATGTTATATTTGCTGCCTCTGTACTGATATTTTTATTTACTGATTTCTCTAATTGTTGAAACCTTAATTGATTATCGCTCTGTACTTTTGATAGTCTAGTTGAAAGTTTATCTATCTTAAAGTTAATTTCCTCAAATCTGTTTGTTAAATTTTGAAACTGAGTTTCAATCTCTGATAATTTTAATAAATGTCTCGTTAAAACATCTTCAGCATTATCATTTAATGCATCTGAGTTATTTGATAATTCATTGTTTAATTTACTCTCAGAATAAACTGCTTTTTCTAAAGTTTTGATATCATTTTGAATAATTTCTAATATTTCTTTGAAATTATGGTTGTCGGAAAAAGAATTAGACGACAAAAAAATTAAATAAAACAAAATATAATTAATTATAAATATAATTTTTTTCATAAAAATTTTATTTGTATGAATAATAATGGCAAAATAAAGACCCTAGATTTTAATCTAGGGTCTTAAATTATTAATTTTTTTATCTTAGTTAGCTTTGACTGAGACTGATCTTCTATTTTTTGACCATGCTAAAGGATTTGAGCCAGAGTCTACTGGTCTCTCTTTTCCATAACTAATAACAGAAATTCTATCTGAAGAAATTCCATATGTCATCAAATAGTCTTTTGCAGCATTAGCTCTTCTTTCACCTAATGCCAAGTTATACTCTCTTGTTCCTCTTTCGTCAGCGTGGCCTTCTAAAACAATTGTAATGTCTGAATTCTTTCTTAACCATGCAGCTTGTTTTCTCAAAGTATCTCTAGAAGCAGTTGTTAAAACTGACTCATTGGTTGCAAAGAAAACCCTGTCTGGGACACCGCTAGCCAAATATTCTACAGTGTCAGTTCCAGTATATACGTCTCCCTGCATCTGTGAATCTACTTTTTTAGTTTGTGTTGCACATGCAGACAAAACAAAGCTTAACAAAAATACCAGGAATACGTTTTTTAAAATTTTGTTTGATATCATACTGCTCCTTAATTAATTGTCTAAATCTTTAAAATTTAATTTATCCACAACTAAATAGATCTTTCAAGCCTAAAAATCAATTGAATTAATCGAATATTTTATGTCCAAATTAGGATTAATTACTCAATAATGATGACCAAGAAGGGTCTGAACCATCAGTTTCTGTTGGTACCTGTCTCTCATTATAACCTGTTAAATCTATAGACCAAAGTTTTGCTGAAAATCCTTCACCCTCACTATTAGATTTTGTTTCTCTATAAAAAATTAGTACTCTTCCATTTGGAGACCATGATGGTGCTTCTTGATAATAATTTTCAGTTAACAATCTTTCTCCGCTACCATCAGTTCTCATAACACCAATATAAAATTTACCTTTATGTAATTTTGTAAATGCTATTAAGTCACCTCTTGGAGACCAGACTGGAGTTCCATATAAACCTTTTCCAAATGAAATTCTTTTAACATTAGAGCCATCACTTTTCATAACATATATTTGTTGAAATCCACTTCTATCAGAATTAAATGTAATAAATTTTCCATCTGGAGAATAAGATGGAGATGTGTCTATTGATGGATGATTGGTAATTCTGTTTACAATACGATTTTCTAAATTCATAGTGTAAATATCTGAATTGCCATCTTTAGCAAAACTCATGATTATTTTTTTTCCATCAGGTGAAAATCTTGGAGCAAATGTCATTCCTGGAAAATCTCCGACTACTTCCTGTATCCCAGTTTCTATATCCAATAAATAAACTCTAGGTAAATTTTTAAAATAAGATAAGTATGTAACCATTTGGTTTGTTGGATTAAATCTAGGAGTTAGAACTAACTCATTTCCTAAAGTTAAATATTTAGTATTAACACTATCTTGATCCATTATAGCAAGTTTCTTAATTCTTTTTGTTTTTGGACCCTGTTCAGCAACATAAATTATTCTTGTATCGAAATAACCCTTTTCACCAGTTAATCTCTCATAAATTTTGTCTGATATAATATGACCAACTCTTCTCCAGTTTTCTGGTACAGTTGTAAAAGCTAGCGCCATAAGTTCTTTAGCAGCAAGCACATCCCATAATCTAAACTCCACTCTTAACTTCTCATCTACAAATTTCACTTGTCCGGTTATAAGTGCTTGGGCTTTTATTAATTTCCAATCTTCAAATCTGGGTTTTAAATGTGCTACATCGGGATTTTGTAAAAAAGCATTTTTTTCTAAAGGATTAAATAACCCAGTTCTTCTTAAATTGTTTTCAACAACTTCAGATATTTTATCTCCTAATTTAATAATGTTTGATTCATTTTCGAGTTCTTCTTTGGTATCACTGTCAGAAAATAGAGGAGATACAGCGATTGGAAGTGGATTGAGATTTCCTCTAGTAATATCTACTTCTATTAGAGAATATGCTTTACTTACATTAAATAGAAAAAATAAAGTAAATAATAAAATTTTTCTCATCACCCCTCTAACATTTCTCTTGCATCAAAATTTAATTGTAAATCCTTCCATCTTTCATATCCAGTAGATGGAACTCTCAAAGGTTGGCATAGCTGAATTGCTCTTAAAGCGCTCTCAGCCAGTACTTTATAAAACTTTTGACCAGGTTTATTCATTCTTGCATGATCTAGTATTTCAGAATCAATTATCGTGCCATCTGGTTTTAATTTCAATTTAATTTTTACCATTAAATTTTCGTTGTAAGGTAGTCCCAAGGGTATGCTCCAGCATCCAAATATTTGGGCTTTTAACGCATCTTCTTCACTTAAAGTTAATCCTACGTTATTTAATGATTTATCTTGAGATTGAGTAATTTTATTAGACTTTATATCAGTTTCAGCTAAATTTTCTTTAGACTTATCAATTAATGCTGCAATATTAGTGGGATCAAAGATTTCTTTTTTTTCGAATTCAGATACTTGTTTTACCTTTTTGTCCTCTACTTCAGGATTTTGCTTATCTTCTACTTGTTTAATTTTTTCAACTTTTTGGTCTGGCATTGGAATTGCTTCAGGTTTAATTTTTTTAACTTTTTTTGGAGGTGCCTGCTCAGATACAAGCTTTTTTTCTTCCTCTTTGATTTTCTCAATTATTTTTTTTGCTTTAGGTGCAAAAGGAATATTTGTCTTCTCAGAAATTTGAATTAGCTCGACAGATATTAAGGGGGGTAAATCCACTGGTTTTTTAGCGACAAAAGGTAGAGTGACAATCGTTAGAATTATTATTAACGCATGAAATGCTGATGATAATAGAATACTTTTAGACACTTTAACGCTCTTTATAAGGCTCGGATATTAAAGCAACTTTTGTAAAACCAGAGCCGGAAAGCATACCCATAATTTCAAGAACGCGACCATAATTAATTGTTTTATCTCCTCTCACATAAATTCTAGTATCCGTTCTGTTTTTTGAAACTGCAAGAATTTTATCTATTATATTATCATATTCAACTTTTGACTCTTGAATATATATTTCCCCTTTAGAATTAATTGTAAGTGTTAGTGGCTCTTGTTCCTCAGGCAATGTATCTGCTGAACTTTCTGGCAAATCAACTTGAACACCAACTGTTAGAAGAGGAGCTGTAACCATAAAAATTATCAATAAGACTAACATTACATCAACAAATGGTGTTACATTAATTTCACTCATTGGTTCTCTAGATGATCGTTTAAGATTAAAAGCCATTTAAGTTATAGAAATAAATCTTTTTGAAAAATTTTCTAATTTTTGAAAATACTTTTTAGAGTCACTGCTAAATTTATTGTATGCTATAACTGCTGGTATGGCTGCTAATAAACCAAGAGCAGTCGCAAACAATGCTTCCGCTATACCTGGTGCAACAATAGCTAAACTGGTATTTCTTGAAATTGCTATTGATTGAAATGAATTCATTATTCCCCATACAGTTCCGAATAATCCAATAAAGGGGGCTGTGGATCCAACAGTTGCTAAAAAGGTATAATTTTTCTCTATAATGTTCATTTGCTTTTCTATATTTGATTGGAGTGTGCTTTCTAATCTCTCTGATAAATTTGATTTAGATCTTGTCTTAATTACAGATTGCATTGTTACTCTGAAAACTTTTGCCATTGGATCGTCTATGTTAGCTGGTAGATTATTAAAAAATGTTTCAGCTGATTTCGATTTCCAAAATTTTTCTTCAAATTCGTCAGAGGTCTTATTTATTTTTTTAAATAATTTATATTTATCAAAAATAATTGCCCAAGAATAAACTGATGCTGCAATTAAAATAATTATTACTGATTTAACTATAATATCTGCTCTTAAAAATAATTGAACTATTGAAAAATCTGTACTTGTTAAACCAACAGCTTGTGATGCAATATCTGCTTCCATAAAACTTTATTCACACTAAATTGTGTCATCAATTTGACTTTAGTGATATAGGTATTAGTTACTTAAATGTGTATTATTAAAAAAACTAGCTATCAAAATTGCGTCAGCTTTATTATTGTCCTTTTTTTTTGATAGTTTGGAGGATATTTGAGGAAAAATTTCTATAGCTTTTGTTCTACTTGCCTCTTTTTCCGTCTTAATTAGGTTAAAATATTTCTTCCATTTCGCAGGTCGAACAAAATACATTGGTAGTTGCATTGCAGAACAAATTCCCTTAATCACACCAAACGATTGACCAAAATTAAACATACTGGTCACACCTTGTCCAGGCATTGCAGATACCTGTTCTATTACAACAACAATTTTTTTTTTATCAATGTTTTTAATTTTTAAGTTTATTTCATTATATATTTGGGAACCATTCACTTGTTTTTTATTTTTTTTGCCGTCTGCCATAGATGGCATGTCAATTACATCCACCACACTTCCATTCTCAAAAAAACAGATTGCACCTGAAATACCTGGGTCAATACTTATAATATACATAAACTAATCTGTAAATTTTAAATTTGTATAAACATTTTGAACGTCTTCGTTATCCTCTAAACTATTTATAAAATCATATAGATTTTGCTTTTCATCTTCCATAGGAACAACTAAATTAATTGGTATCCATTCAATTTTTGTTGATATAAAATTTTTTATTTTAATTTCCAATTTTTTTTTAACATTATAAATTTCATTTTTTTCACAATGAATTTCATAAAAATCATCTTTAATTAATAAGTCGTCAATTCCTAAATCTATTACATAATTATATATAACATCTTCTTTGATCTCATTGATATCAAACTTAATCACACCAATTTGTTTAAAATTATGTGAAGCAGACCCTTGTGACCCTAATGATCCACCTTTTTTTTGAAAAAGTGTTCTAATATTGGAAGCTGTTCTATTTTTGTTATCTGTCAAAGCCTCAACTATACATGCTATATTATTCGGACCGAAGCCCTCATATCGTAAATGTTCGAAATTATGTTCTTTTGATAATTTTGATTTATCTATTGCTCTTTCTATATTATCTTTAGGCATGTTAGCAGATCTCGCAGATTGAATTGCTGATCTTAATCTGGAATTTGTATTTGGATCTTTATCTCCTAATTTAGCAGCTACGGTAATTTCTTTTGATAGTTTTGAAAATATTTTAGATCTAGTTTTATCAACTCTATCCTTTTTATGTTTTATACCTGCCCAATGAGAATGTCCCGCCATTAAATTCCTATTTTGTGATCTCCACTAAAAATAAAACTCTCAGCTTTGTTCGCTAATCCGCTATTATCGTCAGCATCTACGATAACTCCACATAGAGAGGCATTTCCATTCGATGGATAGTTTTTATCTGTAGTTTTTTTTAAAAATCTATTTAAAGATATTTCTTTATTCATGCCTATTACAGAGTTATAATCTCCACACATACCTGCATCTGTTTGATAAGCTGTTCCCTTAACTAATATTCTACAATCGTTGGTTGGAACGTGTGTATGAGTACCAACAACTAAAGTTGCTTTACCATCAAAAAAATGTCCTATTGCCATTTTTTCACTTGTAATTTCGCCGTGAAAATCAACTAACAAAAAATCATAGTCAGCTTTTAATTTTTTATTATCTAAAAAATTTTTTGAAACGTCAAAAACGTTTTCACACTTTTTCATAAATACATTTCCCATCAAATTAAGAACACCAACTTTGAAACCTTTTTTTGAATTAAAAATATTAAAACCCTTGCCAGGTAGATCCCCAATTAAGTTTAAAGGTCTGAGTAATCTTTTCTCATTTTTGATAAAATCATAAGTCTCTTTTTGATCCCAGACGTGATTTCCGGTTGTTATAACATCAACACCTGAAGATAATAATTCACTCATAATGTTTTCGGTTATACCTACTCCGCTATCAAAAGAATTTTCACCATTAACAACTACAAAATCAATTTTTTTTTTTATAATTATTTCTGGTAAATTTTTTTTTAATTTATCGCAACCGACAAGGCCAACTATATCACCTAAGAATAAAAATTTCATTTGTACAATTTATTCTCTGTAATAACTAGATCTAGTTTTTTGTCAAAATTATTAATAGGAATTTCATTAACCTTTTGAAAAGAGAAAGCAAATCCAATTGATTTGAAAAGCTTTTTTTTTTCTAATTTCGCTAAATATCTGTCGTAATATCCCCCACCATATCCAATCCTATAAAGTTTATCATCAAAGGCTACCAAAGGAACAAATAAAATATTAGGCAATAGAATTTTACTCTTTAAAGGTTCTGGTATCCCATATTTATTAATTTGCATTGGATATTTAAATGAATGTCTATAAAACTCCATATCATTATTATTTTTAATTACTGGTAGGCTTATTTTAATTTTTTCATTCTCGAGTTTTTTAAGTATATTTAAACAGTCTATTTCATAATTTACTGGAACATAACCGCCAATCACTGGTTTAGCACTATTTTTAAAAATAAAGTCTTTAATAATATTGAAATTAATTTTTTTTGAGGGATCAAACTTATTTTTTCTTATACTTAAAATTTTATTTCTAATATCCGATTTTTTCACTTTTATTTGTCTAATGATGAATTTACATTAATTTTATTAATAAAATTTTCTAATTTATTTGTAGTGTCTTCTATAATAGAATTATAATTATTTTTATTTTTTTCTATTTCAATTTCTAATTCTTTTTGTTTTTCGTTTAATAAATGTATTTGAATATCTTTATTTTTTTTAAATTCATAAACTAACGATTTTAGTTCTTTGAATTTATTTTTTATTTCATCAATTTCTATTTTTTTTTCATTTATTCTTTTTTTAGTTTCATAGTACTCATCTAGAATAGTTATAGAAGTTATTAATAACAATTTGCTTTCTCCTATATTTCCAAGAGTAGTTTTCAATTTATTAAATTTATTGTTTAATATTTTTGATAGCTCATCAAGATGTTCTTCCTGTCCATCCTCGCAAGACAATAAAAAATCCTTACCATTGAAGTTTATGTTTACATTTGCCATTTATCTAGTTCATCAATCAGAATATCCGTTTCCTGATTTAATTCATCAATTTTCTCCTCAAATTTTTTTTCTTTTTTACTTTCCTCTTTTCGCTGTTTATCAAAATAATCTAATTTTACCTTTAATTGCTCATACTCATTCTTCATAAAATTATATTTTTTCACTAATTCTGTTTTTTCAATTTCTAATTGATTTTTTTTGTTCTCTAACAATTTAATTTCTTTAGAGTTTTTAATAGTTAATATCTCAAAATTTTTCAATTTTTCTAAAGTGTCTAGTAATTTTTTTTCTTTCTCATTAAAAGAATTCATATATATAACTATATTAATAAATTGAATCATCTTAGTCTATACAGGATAATTTTTGAAAATTGATAACAAAGATTTAGCTAACTCAATCAGATTTTTGTCGGTAGATGCCGTACAGAGAGCTAATTCTGGGCATCCGGGTATGCCAATGGGAATGGCAGATGTGGCGACGATTTTATTCAAAAACTTTATTAAATTTGACCCTGCAAATCCTAGCTGGATTAATAGAGATAGATTTATTTTGTCAGCGGGACATGGCTCGATGTTACTGTATTCATTATTGTATCTAACGGGCTATAAAAGCGTCTCTTTAAAGGATATCAAAAATTTTAGACAATTAAATTCTATATGTGCTGGTCATCCAGAGTTTGAGCAAGACAGTGGTATAGAAACAACAACAGGTCCGTTAGGACAGGGAATTTCAAATGCTGTAGGTTTTGCATTAGCTGAAGAAATTCTGAAAGCTCAATACGGTAAGAAAATAATTAATCATAAAACTTATGTTTTAGCTGGTGATGGATGTTTGATGGAAGGAATAAGTCATGAAGCATTAAGTCTTGCAGGCCATTTAAAACTAAAAAATTTAATTTTGTTATTTGATAATAATTCAATTTCGATAGATGGTCCGACTAGTTTGGCAGTTTCAGACGATTATAAAAAAAGATTTAATAGCTATGGCTGGAATTACATAAGTATAAATGGTCATAATTTTAAAGAAATAAACAAAGCTTTGAAAATAGCTCAAAATTCGAAAAAACCAATTGCAATCTCATGTAAAACAAAAATTGGATTTGGCTCTCCAAACAAAAGTGGCAGTGCTTCGGCGCATGGCAGTCCTCTTGGTAAAGAAGAGGTGAAACTAGTTAGAAAAAAATTGAAATGGAATTACGATAGTTTTGTTATTCCAAATTCAATTATTAAAGAATGGAGAAAAATTGGTAAAAGAAATTCTAAATTATCTCAAAAAGAATTTAGGAACTTAAATAAAATTCATAAACAAAATGTCCTATTAAAAAAAAATAATTTTTCAATAATGAAATTCAAAAAGGAGTATTTGAAAACTTTAAAACCTTTAGCAACAAGAAAATGCTCTGAAATGTTTTTAGATATTATTTCAAATTCCAAGTTGTTAATAGGTGGTTCTGCAGATTTATCTGGATCGAATAACACTATGACAAAAAATCATAAAATTATAAAGCCTGGCGCATTTAGGGGAAACTATATTCATTATGGAGTGAGAGAACATGCTATGTGTGGAATAATGAATGGATTATCCCTGCATAGTAATTTAATTCCTTATGGTGGCACTTTCTTAATTTTTAGTGATTACTGTAAACCATCAATTAGATTGGCTGCGATGATGAAAAAAAGAGTAATTTATGTTTTATCTCATGACTCAATAGGTCTAGGTGAAGATGGACCAACACATCAACCAATAGAACAATTAACTAGTCTAAGATCAATTCCAAATTTAAATGTATTTAGGCCAGCTGATTTAATTGAGACATTTGAGTGTTGGGAACTAGCATTAAAAAATAAAAATACTCCAAGCGTCATAGCTTTAACTAGACAAAGTGTTAATCCTGTAAGAACAAAACTAGAAAAGAAAAATAAATGTTCATTAGGAGCTTATGAAGTTTATAGATCATCAAATCATATTAAACTTACAATACTATCTTCTGGATCAGAGACTAGTTTAGCTTGTGAGGTAAGTCATAAATTAGCCACAGAAAATATTTACTCCAAAGTTATATCGATGCCTTGCCAAGAAATATTTGACAAACAGAGTGAAAAATATAAGAAAAAAATATTAAAAGAGTCTCCTTTGGTGGTTTCTATTGAAGCATCTGAAAGTGCTTTTTGGAAAAAATACACAAGTGATAATGGACTAAATTTTGGAATAAATAGTTTTGGTAAAAGTGCACCTTATAAAAAAATATACGATTATTTTGGCCTAAATTCTAAAGAAATAATTAAGAAGATAAAAAAAAGATTATGAAAATAAGAATAGGTATTAATGGAATGGGAAGAATAGGTAGAATGATTGTCCGTTCAATTATAGAAACAAAAAATAAGAACTTAGAGATAAAACATATAAATAACAGAACAAGTGCTGAGCAATGCTCAAAGCTAATTAAATATGATTCGATCCATGGAGAGTTTAAAGCAGATATTAATTTTAAAAAAGATAGCTTAATATTAAATAAAAAAAAAATATTTTTCACTCAAGAAACTGATTTAAATAATATTAATTGGAGAAAATCTAAAGTGGATATTGTTTTTGAATGTACTGGAAAATTTAATTCTAAAGAAAAGTTGCTCCCACATTTAAAAAATGGCGCAAAAAAAGTTATAGTTTCAGCGCCATGCAAAAATGCAGATAAAACAGTTGTATTTGGTGTGAATGAGGCCCAAATTAATAAGAAAGATAGAATAATATCTGCAGCTTCGTGTACTACAAATTGTTTAGCCCCTGTTGCTCATGTTCTACATAATAATTTTAAAATAGAAAAAGGTTTTATGACCACAATACATGCATTCACCTCGGATCAGAGAATTCTTGATAACTCTCATAGAGACCCTAGAAGAGCCCGAGCTGCAAGTTTATCGATTGTACCAACTTCAACTGGGGCATCAAAGGCCATTGGTGAAATTATACCGTCATTAAAGGGAAAGCTGGAGGGGGTAGCTATGAGAGTCCCAACACCAAATGTTTCGTTAATTGAATTTATATTTTGTACACAAAAAAAATTAGCTATAGAAACTATAAATTTGGCCTTTAAAAGATTTAGTGCCAAAAATAAAAAAAAAATTTTAGATGTTACTAATGAAGATTTGGTTTCAATTGATTTTAATCATAATCCTGCCTCCGCCATTATAGATGCAAATTTAACAAAAGTAATTGGGCAGTATATGGGAAAAATTTCAGCATGGTACGACAATGAATGGGGCTTTTCCAATAGAATGATCGATATAGCTGAATTTATTCACAAAAAATCTTAATGAAAAATATAGAAGATCAAGAAAATCTTGCTGGAAAGATAGCATTACTAAGACTTGATTTAAATGTGCCTCTAAAAAATAAAGATATTTTAGATGAGACAAGAATTGATAAAATTATTCCAGTGATTAATTTTTTACTGAACAGAAAAACAAAAATATTAGTAATATCTCATGTAGGTAGACCAAATGGAAAAAAAAATAATGATCTTTCTTTGAAGCCTATTTGTTTAAATATAGAAAAAAAAATAAAAAAAAAAATAAAACTTATTACCTCTAATTTATATGAAATAACAAAAGATAAACTATTTACGCAGGAGGAGGAGGTAATTTTTTTAGAAAATATCAGATTTTATCGAGAAGAAGAAATTAACGACTCTAAGTTTGCTAAACAAATTGCAAGCTTGGGAGATTTTTATGTAAATGATGCTTTTTCATGCTCTCACAGAGATCATGCTTCAGTTTCCAAAATTACAAAATTTTTACCATCTTTTGCTGGGTTGCAAATGCAGTCAGAAATTAATGCGTTAAAAAAAATAACATCTGATATTGAAAGCCCAATCACTTGCATAATTGGTGGATCTAAAATATCAACAAAAATAGGATTGATTAAAAATCTAACAAATAAATTAGATAATTTAGTTTTTGTTGGCGGTATGGCAAATAATATTTTAAATTTTAAAGGTTTTAAAATAGGCAAATCTATAAAAGAGGACCATTGTAATAATATAATAGATGATATTTTTATGAACGCTGAGAAGAACCGTTGTAAAATTTATTATCCAGAGGATGTGCGCGTTGGTAAGAATTTTGATAGTCATTCTGAGATTAAAAGTCTTAAAGATATATCTAAAGAGGATATAATTTTAGACATTGGACCAAAAACGGTAGAAAAAATAAAGAAAATTATAGAAAATAGTAGAACTGTCTTTTGGAACGGGCCTGCTGGTTACTTTGAGAATGAAAATTTCGAGAATGGGAGTTTGCAAATTTGTAAAATTATTGAAAATAATACAAAAAATAATTCTCTTTATTCTGTTGTTGGTGGTGGTGATACAATTGCTGTGATTAACAAAACGGGGAGTTTAAATAATTTTAATTTTGTTTCAACCGCTGGTGGAGCATTTTTAGAATATCTTGAAGGTAAAGAGCTACCTGGTATAAAAGCTTTAAATTAAAATGTCAGAATTGAATAACATAGCCTTACAAATCATATCTAATGGAAAAGGTATACTGGCAGCTGATGAAAGCACTGGAACAATGACTAAGAGACTTGAAAGTGTGGGTGTAGAATCCTCAGCAAAAAATAGATTGTCATTTAGAGAAACGCTTTTTACTGCCTCTAATATGTCAAATTTTATAGGTGGTGTCATTTTGTATGACGAGACAATTAATCAAGAAGTAAATAAAAAAAAAATTCCTGAAATTATTTCTGATCAAGGTACATATCCTGGTATAAAAGTTGATACAGGTGCAAAAGTGCTTGCAGGATCAGAGAATGAAAAAATTACTGAGGGCCTAGATGGATTAAGAGAAAGATTAAAAGTTTATAACAATTTGGGTGCAAAATTTACAAAATGGAGAGGTGTTTATTTTATTTCTAAAGAATACCCAAGTAAACTAGCAGTCTATTCAAACGCACATGCGTTAGCTCGTTATGCTGCACTTGTTCAAGAGGCGAATATGGTTCCAATTGTTGAGCCTGAAGTACTAATGGATGGAAATCACTCTGCAAAAGATTGTTATGATAAAACATCAGTTGTGATTAAAAAATGTTTTGATGAATTAATTTTAAACAAAGTTGATTTAACAGGTATCATCTTAAAACCTAATATGATACTCGCTGGAAGTAATTCTAAAGAAAAAATTTCAGGGGAAGAAGTCGCAAAGTTAACAGTTGAGTGTCTTAAAAATTCAGTACCACAGGAAGTTCCTGGAGTAGCATTTTTATCCGGAGGTCAGTCGGAGATTGAGTCTACAGAAAATCTTAATTTGATAAATAAATATAATACAACTAACTTTATTATGACTTATTCATATGGTCGTGCTTTGCAACAAAGTGCTCTTAAACACTGGTCAAAAAATATTAAAGATATCAAGGGAACTCAAAAAATATTCAATCACAGAGCAGAAATGTGCTCTCTTGCTTCTCAAGGCAAATGGAGCAATGAACTTGAAAAGAAATAAAAAATTCATATATCTCTTATCTCCAAGTAACATAAAAAATAATAAATTTTTCTTAGATCTTGTTGAAGTATTATCTACAAACAAAATATCTTTTTTTCAGTTAAGATTAAAAGGTGAAAGTTACAAAAAAAGTTTAAGTATTGCAAAAAAAGCAAAAAGAATTTGTAAAAAATTTAAAGTCAAATTTATAATAAATGATAATCCTTATTTTGCAAAACAAATTGGTGCAGATGGATGTCACTTAGGACAAAAGGATATGAGCTTACAAAAAGCTAGAAAAATTTTAAAGAAAAAAATAATTGGAGTTAGTTGTCATAATTCAATTAAGCTAGTAAAAAAAGCAACTAAAGATGGAGCCGATTATGTGGCATTAGGTTCTTTCTTTAAATCTAAAACAAAACAAAATGCAATTAGATCCAAGATTCAAATTATTAATAAGGCTAAAAAAGTTTCTAAATTACCTATAGTTTGCATAGGAGGAATTACCGACAAAAATTATAAGAAACTTATATTGCATAAACCAAATTTTTTAGCTATCTCCAGTTATATTTGGAGTAATTCTAAATTAAAACCAAAAGAGGCTGCAAAAAAAATTGATTTATGAAAATTAATGCTAACGAGATAAAAGTTGGAATGTTACTCGAGTATAAAAGTGACCTTTGGGAAGTTTTAAAAACTCAACATGTTAAACCAGGTAAAGGTGGAGCGTTTAATCAAGTGGAAATGAAAAATTTAAGTAGCGGAACAAAATTAAATGAAA
Organism: uncultured Pelagibacteraceae bacterium; assembly: GCA_902596325.1. Classification (GTDB taxonomy): domain Bacteria; phylum Pseudomonadota; class Alphaproteobacteria; order Pelagibacterales; family Pelagibacteraceae; genus Pelagibacter. The sequence continues at coordinate 30,603 of CACJTN010000001.1, read as the reverse complement.
GGTTCAGATCAAGTGAAAATGTTGAAAAAGCTATGGTTGAAGAATTAAAATTTTCTTATTTGTATGAGGATCATAGTGGTTTGGTTTTTATGAATTTAAGTTCTTTTGAACAAATAAGTGTAGGAAAAAAAATTATTGGAGATAAAAGTCTTTTGTTAAGTGAAAATCTTGAGGTAACAATAAAATTTCATAACGAAAAACCAATATTTATAGAACTACCAAAACATATTGATTGTGAAATAATTTCTACAGATGCAGCTATTAAAGGCCAAACTGTTTCATCATCTTATAAACCAGCAATATTAAACAATAAGTTAAAGGTTCAAGTTCCCCCATTTATAAATTCTGGAGATAAAATTACTATTGATACTAGAACTTTAGAATACATAAAAAAGGTTTAATGAATTCTATTTCCCCTAATTTAAACCTGATGATTAAAGCATGCGAAAAAGCATCTAAAATTTTGATTAGAGATTTTGGTGAATTAGAAAATCTTCAAGTCTCTAAAAAAGGACCGAAAGATTTTGTAACCAATTCTGATAAAAAAACTGAAAAAGTATTAATAAATGAGTTGACTAAAAATAAAAAAAAATACTCTATACTCTCAGAGGAAATAGGGTTTATTAAAAATGATGATAATGATTACATTTGGGTCATAGATCCTATTGATGGTACTACAAATTTTCTTCACGGAGTTCCACATTTTTGTATTTCAATAGGTTTAAAATTTAGAGATGAAATAATATCAGGAATAATATTTGATCCCATAAAAAATGAAATATTCTATGCTGAAAAAAATCAGGGGGCCTTTTTTAATAACCACAGAATTCGCGTTTCAAAAAGAAAAAATCTGGATGAATGTCTGTTTGCAACTAACAAAAATGGTTTATCATCGACAGATTTGAATGCTAGGATATTTGGTAGTGCTGCACTTGATCTGGCATACGTAGCTTCTGGAAGAATAGATGGATATTTTCAAAATGGTTTGAATTTGTGGGATATTGCTGCTGGGACTTTAATAGTAAAAGAAGCAGGAGGAATAGTTAATTATTATGATTTAGAAAAAACAAATAATATAAAAGTAGTGGCATCTAGCGAAAATATTAACCAAAAAATGCTAAAAAGACTAAATAAGTTTTAATTGTTTTTATCAAATCATTTGCTATAAGTCGCGTTATGAAAAAAAATATACACCCTAATTATCACAAAATTAAAGTCGAGATGACTGATGGAAGTCAATTTGAGACAATGTCTACTTGGGGAAATGAAAACGATATATTAAAACTTGAAATAGACCCTAAGTCACATTCAGCCTGGACTGGAGGTAAACAAAAATTACTTGATAAAGGCAGAGTGAGTAAATTTAATCAAAAATTTAAAAATTTTAGATCTGAGAATAAGTAATGTCTAAATCACCTTTAATGCCAATGGCAACAGCCCTTTGGTTAGTTGAGAATACAACATTAACATTTAAACAAATTGCTGAGTTTTGTAAAATGCATGAGGTTGAAATACAAGGTATCGCGGATGGTGAAGTTGGTAAAGGAATAGTAGCTTATAATCCGATAATGTCTGGACAATTAACAAGAGATGAAATTGAACTTTCATCAAAAGACGAAAAAAGGCCTCTAAACTTGAAAAATGATGACATTGATTTTGAAGTAGATGAAAAAAAAATCAAAAAATACGTACCTTTATCAAAAAGACAAGATAAACCTGATGCAGCTTTATGGTTAATTAAACAACATACCACTCTTAAAGACTCTCAAATTTCTAAATTGGTTGGAATAACTAAGAATTCTGTTTCATCTATAAGAAACAAAAATTATTGGAACTATAATAATTTAAATCCTAAAGATCCTGTTGCTATGGGTTTATTTAGTCAAAAAGATTTAATTCTTGCATTAGAAAAGGCCGAAAGAAGGATTAAGAGAGAAAAAAAAATTAAAGAAAAGTTAGAATTATCAGCAAATAATAAGCAATAATTAATAGACAAATTATATTTTAGATGTTACTTAATCTTTTTTTTGGAGGTCGCTATTAAAATAGAAGTTAAAGATAATAACGTTGAACAGGCTCTTAGAGTTTTAAAAAGAAAACTTCAAAGGGATGGTTTTTTTAAAATCGTTAAATTAAAAAACAATTACGAAAAACCTTCAGAGAAAAAGAAGAGAATTCTTCAAGAAAATATTAAAAGAGTAAAAAAACTTAACAAATTAAGAAACAGAATTTAAAATCGCGGGGTGGAGCAGTCTGGTAGCTCGCAAGGCTCATAACCTTGAGGTCGGCGGTTCAAATCCGTCCCCCGCAACCAATTAAATTAATTTAAATTTTGATTTTTGGCTATCTAACAAAAAAGCCTTTACTGTTGAGGTTGTCAAAGTTGAAAAACTATTTCCAAAATTTATAATTTTTTCTATAATTGATGGTGGTGCTGTAATGATATGACAACCTAACTGTCTTGCGTTAGTGAAATTGTAAGCTTCTCGTGTGCTCGCCCATAATATTTCAACATTTTTATAACTTTTAGCATAATTCAAACTTTTTTTGATTTCGGGTATTGGGTCCTTGCCTGCATCAGACATTCTACCTGCAAATATTGATATAATAACTTTAGTTTTTTTATCTATTTTTTTTAAAATTTTTTTTGTTTGTTTCGCAGTGTAAACAGCAGTTATATTAAGTTTTACTTTTTGCTGATTGAGTTCTTTAATTACTCTGCCTGTAAATTTACCTTTTGAGTTTACAATTGGAACTTTAACATAAACATTTTTTCCCCAGCTTTTAATTTTTTTTCCTTGTATAATCATATTTTTTTCGTCATCTGCAAAAACTTCAAAAGAAATTGGTTTTTTTGTTATATTAAGTAATTCCTTACAATATTTTTGATAATCTTTTGCTCCCGCTTTTCGCATTAAACTTGGATTAGTAGTAAACCCATTTACAATTTTTTTTTTGTTATAAATTTTTATTATTTTTTTGTCTGCTATGTCGCAATAAATCTTAGTCAATTTATAGACTCTTTATTATGTCTTCGGTCATCTTCTTTGCATCTGCAAATAACATTAAGGTATTGTCCCTATAAAAAAGGTCATTATCTATACCTGCATAACCAGGTGATAAACTTCTTTTTACAAACAAGACTGATTTTGATTTCTCTACATCCAATATTGGCATACCATATATGGGAGATTGTGGATCAGATTTTGCAACTGGGTTTGTAACATCATTAGCTCCAATTACATATGCAACATCGCAATTTGCGAAATCATTATTAATTTCCTCTAATTCGAAAACCTCATCGTATGGAACATTTGCCTCTGCTAGTAAAACGTTCATATGACCTGGCATTCTCCCAGCAACAGGATGAATTGCATAAGTGACTTTAACACCATTTTTTTTTAAAGCATCTACCATTTCTCTAAGAGCATGCTGCGCTTGTGCTACAGCCATACCATAACCTGGAACAATAATTACCGAAGATGCATTCTTCATTAAAAATGCAGCATCGTCTGAATTTCCACTCTTAACAGGCTTTTGTTCTTTTGAAGATGATTTATTTGACTCTTCAGTAGCTCCCCATCCACCAAGTATTACATTAAAAAAAGACCTATTCATTCCTTTGCACATTATATAGGATAAAATTGCACCGGATGAACCAACTAAAGCACCTGTAATTATCAAAGCACTATTTTCTAATGTAAAACCAATACCAGCAGCTGCCCATCCAGAGTAAGAATTTAGCATAGAAATTACGACTGGCATATCCGCCCCACCAATCGGAACAATCAATAAAATACCAACTAAAAATGAAATTGCTATTATTGTCCAAAATAAATTATTACTTTGCGTCACACATAAATAATATATTAAACCCACAAGAGATAAACCGAGCAGTAAATTTAAATAATGTTGTCCCCAAAATGTTATTGGTGATCCAGACATTATTCCTCTTAATTTTAAAAAAGCAATAATAGATCCTGTAAAAGTTATTGCACCTATCGATGCTCCTAATGACATTTCAATTAGGCTAGCAATTTTTATACTACCAACTGTTCCAAGACCAAAAACTTCTGGATTTAAAAATGCAGAAATCGCAACAAAAACAGCAGCTAATCCTACTAAACTATGAAAACCTGCAACTAATTCTGGCATTGCTGTCATTGGGATTTTAAATGCAATAAAAGCTCCTATTGATCCTCCAACTAAAAGAAAAACAATTAGATAAAGAAAGCCGGTTGAGAAATTACCCACAGATAAGATAGTTACACTCACTGCTATTGCCATACCAATAATACCAAAGAAGTTTCCTCTTCTTGATGTCTCAGGTGAAGATAACCCTCTTAATGCTAATATGAATAAAACCCCAGATATTAAATAGAAAATTGCTAATATATTTGCTGTCATTACTATTTATTTATCTTTCTTTTTTTTTTTATACATTGCTAACATTCTTTGTGTGACTAGGAATCCTCCAAAAATGTTTATTGCTGCTAAAATTATGGCTAAAAACCCAAAAATATTTGAAACCTCAAATATTTTAATATTGTCTCCGGCTAATGCTGCAATTATTGCACCTACGATTATTACCGAAGAAATTGCATTTGTTACTGACATCAAAGGTGTATGTAAGGATGGTGTTACACTCCAAACTACGTAGTATCCTACAAAAATTGATAAAATAAAAATACTTAATCTAAATATAAAAGGATCTATTTCCATACTATTTAACTAATGTTTTACTAACTATTTCATCCTCTAAGTTAATATTAATTTTTTTATTATCTTTATCATAAAGATTCAAAACAAAATTAAATAAATTTTTTGCGTATAAATTGGAGGCGGATGTTGGCAGTTTGTTTAAAATTGTACTTTCACCAACAATTGTAACACCATTTTTTTCAATAATTTTATCAGCCTCAGTAAATGCAGCATTTCCACCTTGTGATGCTGCTAAATCATAAATGACCGACCCTGGTTTCATATTTTTTATCATATTTTCTTGAATTATTTTTGGAGCCTTTTTGCCTGGAATTAATGCTGTACATATTACAACATCAATTTTTTTCAATGTTTCTGCAAGAAGTTCCTCCTGTTTTTTCTTAAATTCTTCAGTAGCTTCCTTGGCATAACCCCCTTCAGTTTCTAAATTTTCTGCACCCTCGACTACTAAAAATTTTCCTCCTAGACTTTCAACTTGTTCTTTTGAGGCCAACCTAACATCAGTTGCAAAAACTATTGCCCCCATTCTTTTAGCAGTTGCTATTGCTTGTAGCCCTGCAACTCCCGCTCCGACAACTAATACCTTGGCGGCAGAAATTGTTCCAGCTGCTGTCATCATCATTGGTATTGCCTTTTTGAACATAGCAAAAGAGTCTAAAACTGCTTTATATCCAGCAAGGTTTGCCTGAGAGGACAAAATGTCCATTGATTGAGCACGGGTTATTCTGGGTAAAAGTTCCATCGAAAATACATTTATATTCTTATTTGAAATTTTAGCAATTACCTCTTTATTTAACGAAGAATTAAAATTTCCAATCAATATTTTATTTTCATTTAAAATATTGGTACTTTTTTCATCAGGTAAATTGAGTTGTAAAATAATATTTGATTTATTTAAAACATTCTCTCGACTGTCGATTTTGCAACCTTCCTCTAAAAATTCTTTATCTGGAATACCAAGGTGGGTTGCTAGATCTTTTTCAATCATTACCTCAAAACCATTTGAGATATATTTTTTTGCTATTTCAGGCGTGATCGAAATTCTTTTTTCTAATTCTTTATTTTCTGAAACTGTCCCAATAATCATGTCTTACTTTTGTCTTGCTTTAAATTTTGGGTTTTTTTTGTTTATTATATAAACCCTACCTCGCCTCTTAACTAATTTAGAGTTTAGGTCTCTTTTTTTTAAGGATTTTAATGAGCTTGCGATTTTCATTTTTTATGTCTTTTAATAAATGAATTTATATAGTCTTTCAATTGTATTTTACCGTATCTCTTATGAACTTTATTATTATATGACAAATTGGTCAAAGCTGACGCATACCTCTCACCGGCTCTTTTAGGTAAAAATTTGATTTTTACTTTAAAAAATTTTGCAACTTCCAATATTGAGTAAATATTCTTATTTGAAATACTATAATGTAAACATCTATTATTTTTCCAAGCCTCAAAACAAGTCCTAATTGTATCATCAATATGTGTAAATCTTCTTGTTTGTGTGCCTGGTTTAACAACTGTTAAAGGTTTTTTTTTAACATAAGAATTTTCGAATATTCCAATTACTGTTGCCATATCTCCTATTTTAATTTGTCTAGGTCCATAAACATTATAGAAATAAATAACTTCATACTTAAATTTAAACCATTTTTTTAAATTTTCTAAGAGTTCCAAATTTTTTGCTTTTGTAAAGGCATATGGCGATAAATTTTTATCTTTCCCTAAATTTCCTAAACTTGCAGATGTGGCTGAATAAATTAATTTAATTTTATTATCCAAACAAAATTTAAAAACTTCTTTAGAACCTAAAGAATTAGACTCATAACATTTATCAAAGTTTTTGAAACTTTGATATATTCTGGCAAATTCTCCAAAGTGGAAAATTGTATGTATATTTTTTTTATATTTGGTTAAAATCCGATGAATGTTTTTAGTATCACCTTTTATATATTTAATTCGCTTATTATTTAAATGATTTTTTTTTGAACCGCTTGAATAATTGTCTAAACTTATCAATTGAAGCTTAGTTTTTTTTAGGAGAAATTCTATTAGGTTAGTGCCCACAAATCCAGCTCCACCTGTAACGATTAAAATTTTTTTCATTTGATAAGCCTGGCAACGTCCTACTCTTCCGTGTCTTAAGACAAAGTACCATCGGCGCAGAAAGGCTTGACTTCCGAGTTCGGAATGGTATCGGGTATTACCCTTTCGCAATAATCACCAGGCATGCAGTTTATATATAAAAAAAAAATATTGTAAAGCTTGTAATTTAATAAAATATGAGCCCTTTTTTAATAATGTCTTGTATTAATAAATAACATTTATAAAAATATAAATCCAATTATGAATTTAATTGCATCAAAAAATAAAACTTTATTGATTCTAAGTTTTTTTGTGGCGATATTACCAATTAGTCTATTAACAGGATCATTAATTATAAATCTAATTACTATTATAATATCAATTATTTTTATATTAGAATTATTTATTAAAAAAAAATTAAATTTTTTACATGACTGGAGCTTCTATTTACTTTCATTTTTGTGGGTATCATTACTGGTAAATTTGATTTTTAGTCAAGATAGCACTTTAAGTATTTTTAGGGCTACAGGATTTATAAGGTTTATTTTTTTAGCTCAGGCAATAAGATACCTATTTTTAATTAATGATACAAAATACAAAGATTTAATTTTAAAATCTTGGTTATTAGTATTTATAGTAGTTAACGTCGATCTTCTAATTGAATATTTTTCAGGAAAAAATATATTAGGACATAAGTCAAATCTTGACGGAAGATTAGCAAGTTTTTTAGACGATGAGCTTAAAATTGGTGGCTATTATTTTGGATTTTGTTTGCTATCTTTAGCAACAATTTATAGCTATTTTAAAAAAAAAGATTATAAAATTATTTTTGCATTTGCATTAATATTTTTAATAATAGCTTTTTTAATTGGTGAAAGGTCCAATTTTATAAAAATATTATTTTCAATTATAATTATTTTATTTTTTTATTTCAGAGAACATAAGCTTAAATTATTATATTTATCTTTAGTCAGCATAATAGTTTTTACATCAATAATTTATAAAAATGAAAATTTAAAGTATAGATATTTTTCACAATGGAATGCAAATAATATTAAAACCAACATTTACTTTACCCACTATAAAACTGCAATACTTGTTTTTAAAAAATACCCTTTTTTTGGGTCAGGTATAAAAAATTTCAGGGTTGAGGTAAAAAAAATTATAGAGGATGAATTTAAAGACGATGTCAAATATAATAATTGGCATGTAATAACTACACATCCACACCAAATTAATTTTGAAATACTTGCGGAGACAGGAATATTTGGCTTTACTTGTTTTTTTTTATTTTTTTTAATTACTTTCATTTTTGCTTTCAAAAAAATACTGAGTAAAAATCAAATTTTTTTAATCAGTTCAACAATATTTTGTCTTATTTATATTAATCCTTTACTACCATCAGGTAGTTTTTTTACAACTTATGGAGCAACAATTTTTTGGACAAACTATGGTGTTATGATTTCTTATTTAGGCTCTAAGAGGAAATTAATAAATTTAGTTAAATAAAAGTCTGGTCCTTTTTTAAAATCCAATTTAAATTTTTTTGATAGATATAGCGTGTAATTAAAAGCTTCCATTCTTTTTATCCACCATTTTTTTCGATATTTTCTATAGTTTGAGGTAATTCCATTAGTGTCAGTTTTATAAATGGTATAACTTTGTTTTATAAAAGCAAATTCTTTCTTTAAATATGTATAAATTGAAATTCTGGCATCTATTTCTAAATTCGGAAACTTGCTTGGTAAAACCAATTTTAAAAAATGTTTAAAATAAGATTTTCTGACTGCAATTGTACTTGTTGGGAAAAACCTTGGCCAAACTGTATATGAACTTCTTCTTTTTTTTAAAAATAATTTTTTTTTTGTTAAACTATTAATTGGTGTATCTTGGATAAAGTTTAATTTTTTATTTTTTTTAAATAATTTACAAATTTTAGAAATTTTATCTTTTTTATATTCATCATCACTATCTAACAAAAAAATTATCTCTCCTTTTGAGGCTTTTATCAATCTACTTATGGCAAATATCTGATTTAGTGGTCCAGACTTAAACATTTTTTTTTTATTTTTTATTAACTTAAAATTTTTAAATTTTTTGATCACAGACAAAGAGTTATCTGTGGAGCAATCATCAAAGATAATTACTTCTTTAGCTTTAAAATTTTGATTTTTACAAGAATTAAGTGTTCTTTTTATAAATTTTTCTTTATTAAAGTTAGTGATCAGAACAGATGCATATATTCTTTTCATTAATTTATTTATATATTATATTTTAGATTAACCAAAATTTGTAATTTTGTTTCTTATTATCTATAAAGAATTTATCTTATGATGACAAAAAAAAAAATTTCATTAATTATATTTTTAGGTTTACTCTTTTTTTTGCTTAAATCTCAAAGTTTTTCATTAGAGAATAAAATCACTGGTAAAAAAAATTTTTTTCATGAATATAATGCATTTAACGCTGATGGAACAATTAATGTCGTTGTTGAAATTCCTGCAGGAGATAATGATAAGTGGGAATTATGGAAAAAAGATGGTTCTATCCGTTGGGAATTCCAGAATAATAGCTTTAGAAAAATTAAGTACTTGCCATATATATCTAATTATGGATTTGTGCCACAAACATTATTTTCTAAAGAAATAGGAGGAGACGGAGATCCTATTGACGTAATATTATTAGGCGAAAGATTAAAAAGAGGTTCAGTTATTAAAGGTAAAATTTTAGGAGTAATAAATATGAAAGATGAAGGTAGACTCGATAGCAAAATAGTTGCTGTAAATCAAAATAGTTTTGTTTTTAACTCTTCAATTTTAAATAATTTTGATGATTTAAGTAAAAATTATCCTGGAGCGTTAGAGATAATTGAAATATGGTTTCGAAATTATAAATTAAATAATAACAATATAATTAATGGTTATGGTAGTGTTAATGATGCAAAAAATTTAATTAATAAGTCTGCTGAACCATATAAATTAATAAAAGGGTTTTGGGAGAATAATAAGAAATAATAATGGAATTAGGTGTTCAAAACTTAGACAATTTTAAAGATTTTTTTTTAAATCAGTCTATTGAAATAGATATTTTTAGTTTTTTAATTTCACTTTTACTTTCGGCAATTCTGGCTTTATTAGTTAAGTATGTATATGTAAAATGTGCAATGACCTTAAGTAATAAAAGTTACTTCTCAGACCTTTTTGTTCCATTGTCAATTACTACAACTCTTGTAATAACAGTTATAAAATTTTCATTAGCCTTATCTCTTGGGCTGGTGGGGGCTTTGTCTATTGTAAGATTCAGGGCGGCAATAAAAGAGCCAGAAGAATTAATATACCTATTTTTAATTATAGGCATTGGTTTGGCATGTGGTGCTAACCAATATATAGTGGGAATTTCTGCAACAATCTTTATTATTATAATATTATTTATTTTTAGTAAATTTAGAAGATCAGATACTCATATGTCTGATACAAAAAATATAAATGTTTTGCAGCTAGAGATTAAAAACAAATCAATAAGTATACAAAAAATTATAAAGATTTTAGAAAAGGATACTAGCTATTTGAATTTAAAATCATCAACGATATTAGAAAATACCGAAATATATTTATTTTGGGTTGAATTCAAAAATAAAAAAGCTGAGTTGAAAGCAATTGATCGAATTAGAAATTTAAACCAGAAAGATATTGTTGCATCATTTTATTCAAATGAAAATTTAAGTGAATAAATGTTAATAAAAAAAAAAAATTCATTTAAAATTATTAAAAACAAATTATTTGAAAATATTAAAAATTTTGTTTTCTATTTATTTTGTTTTCAAGTTATAGTTTTTTTAGGTATTTTTTTTTGGTATCAATTAAGTCCAATAAAAAAAATTCATACACCCGAAAAAATTATAAATTTAATCTCTTCTGTAATTTTTAAAACTACCGGTTTAGAGGCAAAAAAATCTACAAATTACCTTAATAGTTATATTAAAAGCATTTATTTTAATCTTTTGCCACCTAAAGTTCCAAAGCTTTATCTAAATTTGAATCAAAAATCAGTTATTGCTCTTGAGTTCCAAAGACAGAACAGGGCTAATTTTGAAAATTTAAATAAAGTAGACAGAAGTCTGGTAGAAAAATATGTGAATGGAACTTTATTATATGAACAATCTGAATACCCCGTTAAATTAAGAGTGAAAGGTGACAGAGAAATTCATTTTTCAGAACCAAATATTACCTCATATAAAATTGATATAACCTCTGACGATAGATTAAATGGTTTAGAAGAATTCTCTATTCAAAAACCTATAGCTCGAAACTATATTTATGAGTATATTTTTCAAAAACTAAATAAAGAGTCAGAGATAATTTCTTTAGATTATTCAGTAGTAAATTTTTTTGTAAATGGAATAGATAGAGGAATTTTTGTAATTGAGGAAGGATTTTCAAAAGAACTATTAGAAAAAAACGGAAGAAGAAATGGACCAATATTTGGTATTAACGATAGACAAGGAAGAAATTTTCCTGAAATAATTTTTGAAGCTTACTCAGAGTTTGATTGGTATTTAAATGATCCAGATAAAATTAAATCAGGATATTCAATATTAAACTCTTTAAAAGAAAATAAAGCAGATGATTACGAAAATTTCATAAATTGGGATCAGTGGGCAAAATATTTTGCAGTTTCTGATTTACTTGAAACTTACCATGGAGCGCTGCCAAGAAGTGCAAGATTTTATTATAACCCAATAATAGGTAAAATTGATCCTATTAGTTTTGATGGTCACAAGGGGACTGGAGATTTTTCTAATTTTATAATTTTAGATTTTTTAAATGAAAGATCAAGCTGTTCATGGATCTGTGATGAAAGAGATTGGTTTTTAAAGTTTTTTTTAAAAGATAAAGATAATTTACGAAATGAATTTGTAAAAAAATATCTAAAACATTTAAATTTAATAACTGAGGAAAAATATATAGATAATTTTCTAAGTAAATATCAAAATGAAATAAAACTTTACAACAATGCTTTTTATAAAGATTTTTCAAAAGTTGATAAGATATTTTGGAAAGGTATTGCTCCTTATATTTACGACGATAAATATTTATATAAAAGAGCTAAATTTATTAGGAATAAAATAAACAATATTAATTTTGATGAATTTATTTTTTCTAAGAATAACGACAGATTAACTATAAAAGGTTTCTTAAATTCTATACCAATAAAAATTATTCCTAATTGTGAAAAAAAAAATGATATGAAAAAAGAATATTGGGTATATAAAAATTCAACAATTAATTGGAAAAATAACTGTGAAAAGATTATAATAAGTGATTATAACAATAATAACAAAAAATTTAATATTTATAATAATCCAAAATTAAATTCAAATTATTTCCCAACAAGTTTCAAGAGTTTTAAACCTTTTGAGGATACTATAAAAAGCATAAAAAAAGGTAAGATTATTATACCAGTTGAAGATAGCATTAATATTAAAGAAAATACTCTATTAAATAAAAACTTAGTACTAAAGTTAAAAAAAAATCAAAATATTTATTTATCAAATGGAGCATCTTTAGTTATCTACGGGGATTTACAAATAACAGGAGATGAAAATAATAAATCAAAAATTGAGGGTCTGGAACCAGATTATGGTAGCTTGATATTTAATGGAAATACAAATAATATTTCAAATACAATATTTAAAAATTTAAAGGCTCCAAATTTAAAAGGTTTTAGTTTATATGGCGCTGTAAACTTTATTAATAGTAAAAATTATATAAGGGATACAATTTTTAAAAAATCGCATTCTGAAGATTTTATAAACTTTATTAACTCTAAAACCGAATTAGAGAATGTTGAATTAATCGATGTGGTCTCAGATGCAGTAGATGTTGATGAGGGGAAATTAAAATTTATTAATTTAAAGTGTAGAGATATAGGAAATGATTGTTTAGATTTTTCAAATTCAGAAATAAATGGTAAAAATTTTTTTGCGGAGAAGGTGCAAGATAAGTCAATAAGCGTAGGTGAGGGATCTAAAGTTAAAATTAAAAACTTAATTCTTAATAATTCTGAAATAGCTATAGCTGTTAAAGACAGCTCTGAAGCAAATATATCTAATATTAAAATAAATAATAGCACTGTTCCATTTGCAGTATTTGTAAAAAAAAGTGAATATGGACCAGCTTATTTAAAAGTTGATAATTTAATTTTAAATAAAAGTAATGATATTTTCCTAGTAGACAAAATAAGCACGCTCGAAGTAAATGGAAAAAGAATTTTTGGCAATCTTGAGGGAAAAAATATTGAGGGTATGATGTACGGAAACCTGTATGGAAAACAAACAATCAGGTAGAAAATGAAAAGATTTGAGAGAAAATATATTGAAAGAAAAAATAATGCTTACTTATTTAAAAATTTTCTAGTTACAAACAAATTTTATAAAAAATATGACAAAAGAATAGTTAATTCTTTATATTTTGATGATTTGAATTTCTCGTCTTTTAAAGACAATGTTGATGGTAATACTCAAAGATTAAAAACAAGGATTAGATGGTATAATGAGTCCTCAGATTTTATAAATTTAGAGATTAAAAATAAAAATGGTTTTCTAGGTTGGAAAGATACAATTAAACTTAAAAATATTTACAATATTGAGAAAGACATAAGAAATTACCCCAACAGCCAATTAGAAAATTATTTGAAAAAAATTTTAAAAAAAAATATGTTCCCAATAATTAAAACAAAATACCTGAGAGAATACTTTGAGTATGCGCATGGGGATATAAGGGCTACTCTTGATACTCAACTTGAATTTTTTAGTGTAAAAACAAATTTTAAAATAAATTTTGATAAAGAAATTATGGAATTTAAATATCCAGCCTCAAATGACAAATTATTCAGAAATTACATTATTCCAAAAAATAATTTCAGATTTCAAAAATTTTCAAAATATGTTGTTGGAGTAAATTTATTAAATAGAAATCTTCTCATATGAGATTTAAATAAATAATACTTATAGATTATGACCGATTTAACTTTAATTATTCCTGCAAAAAAAGAAAAAGAATCGCTTCCAAAAGTTTTGCAAAGTCTTGAATACCTTAATCATAAAATAATTGTATCTTTGCCAAAGAACGATCTAGAAACTATAAACTCTGTAAAAAATTTTAATATATTAATCCACGAACAAATGGGTAAGGGTTATGGTAATTCAATTACTGAAGGTATAAATAAGTGCTCTACGAAATACTTTTGCATATTCAATGCTGACGGCTCTTTCGAATATAAGGATTTAGAAAAAATGTTAATAAAATGTAAAAATAATGATTTTGTATTTGCATCTAGATATCTCAGTGGAGGAGGTAGCGATGACGATACGATAATCACATACATCGGTAATAAAATTTTTTCATTGATAGGCAGATTACTGTTCTCACTTAATTTAAGTGATATATTATACACTTATGTATTAGGAAAGACTTCAAAATTTAAGGAGTTAAATATTAAATCAAATGATTTTAGGTTTTGTGTCGAGTTTCCAATTAAAATTGAAATATCTAAGATGAATTATGCAAGTATACCGTCTTATGAAAAAAAAAGAATAGGTGGCAAAAAAAAAGTGAATGAATTGAAGGATGGTTTTTTGATTTTATCAGAAATTATAAAATTATTTTTTAAGTCTAAAATTTTTAGAAAGAAAATAATAGACTGATAAGTATAAAATTAAATTATAAAAAATTATACTTACCAAAATAACAGAGTGAAAATAGTAATTTGTAGCAATATATATTGAAGGTATATTCATCAGTATTACTATAAGCCCAGATACAGTGTTCATCCAGTCATCTTTAATTATGTTTTTTGACCTTAAAAATCTGAAAATTAATTGATGAAGATGTAATTTATCAGCACATGATATTTTATTTTTGCTTAAAAGACGTCTTAACAAAGAAAATAAATTTTCAAATGCAGGATACCATAGCATGTTGGCAATATAGTAAGGAGAAATAGAATTTGTATGTTGATGCATTTTAATTAAAATGAAACCAACCGATATCGATAATAGATAAGATCCACTATCTCCCAGGTAGACAATTCCGAATAAATTAAAAATATAAAAAATTATTATTATAATTAAAAGTAGATTGATTAGCTCTTTGATATTACTACTAAGATTTATGTGATAATTTGAAATATAAAAACTTGAGGCTAATACCAAAATAAAATATCCAGATATCAATCCATTTAGACCATCTAAAAAATTGCTCCCATTTATCAAAACAGCAAAACAGAAAATTGTAAAAATATAATTTAAATAATATATGTCTAATAAATGATCTATAAAATCAATATTAACTCTATCAATATTGAGTTTTTCAAAATGTACTAAAAAAAAAATAACACTAATTTGGAAAAATAATCTTAATTTTGGGCTAGAAATAATATTTTTATCAGAAAGTATACCAATTAAAAAAATCAAGATTGAGGTAATTTTAAAAAAGATTAAATTTATCGGCAAAAATACCAATAAAAAGGTTACTATAAATAACCCACCAATAAGTATAGGAGCTTTATTGGCTTTACCAAGTTTTTTGTGATCTGAATAATTGACATTTTCTTGTAATATTTCATATTTTTTAAATACAAAATAAATAAATATAAAAAATATTATTAAACATAAAATATAGGTTATATTCATATATTAAACTGTTTTAAAATAACTTTTTTAAGTCCATTT
Source organism: uncultured Pelagibacteraceae bacterium (assembly GCA_902596325.1). Lineage (GTDB taxonomy): Bacteria > Pseudomonadota > Alphaproteobacteria > Pelagibacterales > Pelagibacteraceae > Pelagibacter. The sequence goes on along the minus strand of CACJTN010000001.1, from coordinate 15,071 downwards.
TTTAAACTAATACGTGGTTTCCAACCTAATTTTTTTATAATCTTTGAGTTAAGATTTTTTTTATAAGTCCCATCGGGGAATCTTTTATCAAATTTTATTATTCCACTATAATTTGAAAACTTAGATATCATTTTTGCTAAATTTAAAATTTTAATATTCTCCCCAGTACCGATATTTAAAATCGGTAGTTTACCCTTAAAAATTTTATTCATTTTTTTTGAAGAAACATTAAGACATTTTAATATTGCCTCTGCGAGATCATCGGAGTGAATAAATTCTCTAATTGGTTTTCCAGTTCCCAATAACTTGACAATTTTTTTCGATTTTTTTTTAGCCTCAATAAATTTGGAGACCATTGCTGGAATTACATGACCGTTTATTTTATCAAAGTTATCGTTATTTCCATATACATTCGTTGGCATAATACAAATAATATTCAATTTATAATCTTCAAATAATGCTTCGGAAAGCTTGATGCCAGATATTTTGGCAATGGCATAACATTGATTTGTTTTTTCCAGCTCACCAGTCAATAAACTACTTTCAGAAATTGGATTTTTTGCAAATTTAGGATAGATGCATGAAGTCCCTAAATAAATTGTTCTTTTAATTTTTTTGTCCAAGGCAAGTTGCAACAAAGAGTTTTGAATTTCAACATTTTCGATAAAAAAATCTTTTTGATTTGTGCTATTTGCAATTATACCTCCAGCTCTGGCTGCAGCCATAATTAAATATTCAATTTTTTTATTTTTAAAAAACTTTTTAACTTTTTTATAATCTCTTAAGTTTAGTTTTTTTTTATCAACTGTAATAATATTTTTATAACCTTTTCTTTTTAAAAGATTTAATAATGAGCTTCCAACAAGTCCCTTATGGCCTGCTAGAAAAATATAGCTATTTTTTTTCATTTTTTTTGATCTAATTTAGCTAATTTAATATCAGAATCTAACATGTCCTTAACGAGATTTTTTAAATTGTACTTTAATTTGTATTTTAATATTTTTATTGCTTTACTTGGATTTCCCTTTAAATAATCAATTTCTAAAGGTCTATAATATTTTCTATCAACCTTAATTATTAATTTTTTTTTCTTTCCTAAGTCTAAGTATGCTTTTTCTTTTAAACCACTACCTTTCCAAATAATTTTCAATTTTAAATATTTACAACATTCATTTATAAACTCCCTTACACTTATTGTTTTGCCAGTCGCAATCACAAAATCATCAGGCTTTTTTTGTTGTATAATTTTCCATTGGATTTCTACGTAATCTTTAGCATGACCCCAATCTCTTTTAGCATCTAAGTTTCCAATATAAAGTATGTCTTTTGATCCTAAAATTTTGTTTGCAAAAAACCTTGTAATTTTTCTAGTAACAAATGTTTCCCCTCTTCGAGGACTTTCATGATTAAATAAAATTCCATTAGATGCATGAAAACCATAAGCCTGCCTATAAACTTTGGTTATCCAAAAAGAATATAATTTTGAAACACCATATGGAGATTTAGGAACCATTAAAGATTTTTCCGTAAAAGAATTTTTTCCAAAGGTTTCGCCAAACAATTCAGATGTACTTGCTTGATAAAATCTGCATTTTTTTAATCTGAGAAACCTCATGGCTTCTAAAATTCTCAAAGTACCCAGACCACTAACTTCGGAAGTATATTCTGGAATTTCAAAGGAGTGCCCCACATGGCTTTGTGCACCAAGGTTATAAATTTCATCCGGCTTAATTCTGTTTATTATATTAAACAAACTATTAGAGTCTGCCAGATCTCCATAATGTAAAAAGAAATTTTTTGTTGTATGAATATCTTTGTAAATATGATCTATTCTATTCGTGTTAAATGTTGAGGACTTTCTTTTAATTCCGTGGACAATATACCCTTTCTTTAATAATAATTCAGCAAGATAAGATCCGTCTTGACCAGTAACACCTGTGATTATAGCTTTTTTTTTCAAAAGTTAGTTATTTAAATAATTTATTATATCCTAGGACTATTACACTATAAATAGATAATGTTAAATTTTTATTTTGATAAGTATAATATAATTTAAATGCATCGATAACTTTTTGCAAACTATTTGAAGAAAGTGAGTCGTCTATTTTTCTCCATGAAGATAATAAGTTTTTAATATGGGATAATTTGTGACCTTTTTTCAATAAATTAAGCCATACGGCAAAATCTTCTTGGGTTTTTAAATTTGGAAATTTTACATCTTTTAAAATTTCTCTGTTAAACATTACTGTGCTAAGACCAATGATGTTTTTTTTTTGCAATGAAGCATATGAAGGATCATTGCTGACAAATCTTTTATTAATTAATTTATTTTGATTATTTATTACATTGTATGATGTGAATGAAAAGTTAAGCAAATTTTTTTGCATTATTTTTAGTTGTTTGTTTAATTTTGATTTAGTCCAAATGTCATCAGCATCAATAAAAGCAATATATTCACCTTTACATATCTTTAAAGCTTTATTTCTAGATTGAGATACACCTAAATTTTTTTTATTAAGTAAAACTTTTTTTTTTTTAAATTTAATTAAAATTTTTTTAATATATTTATAGTCCTTAAGATCACTGTCATCATATACAAATATTAACTCAAAATTTTTATAATTTTGAAGAAGTATAGATTGTAAGGTTCTATTTACATATTTGCGTTTTTTATAATAAGTAAGTACAATCGAAATTAATGGCTTTTGTCTCATTTTTTTTTATAAAAGAAATATCCATTTTTATTTTGTATATCTAGATAATTTCTATCTCTTAAACACGTTGGTGGAACATTCCAGCAAGATTTATTATTAGTGACTTCATAGAAATACTTCCCATTTATTAAAATAGATTTATACTCTACATGATCTACCCAATAGAAGGGAAAATTTAAAAAATTGTGGTGCTCATAATTTTTCAAATTAAGTTCATTATTAAGTCTTTGTATATTTTTAAAATTAAATATGATCAAAGCTAATATTATTAAAATTTTAATTTTCTTTTTAATAATTATTTTATTAGGTCTTAAATTTTTCCCTAAATAAATACATAAAGGCACTACAAGCAGTAAAAAAAAAATAGAATATCCTGCATATCTTAAACTAGGAAAATTAAAAAACCATAAAGAAAAAACTATAAATATTGAAATGTAACTTATTAAAGAAATATTAACTTTAAAATTAGTTTTATTATTTTTTTTTAAATTTTTCTTAAATACAAATAATAAAATTAATGAAATAAAAAAAATAACAAGAATATAGTCACTTACCTTATTAAAAAAGTATGTTTTAATCCAATTATCAATCCAGCTTAAACCGGATAAGTAATTTTTTGTATCCTCAACACCATATCCCGCTCCTATTCCTGCTTTAGACCAAGCTTTATAATGTAAGTTTAGTTGATTAATTGCATCTTTAGGAACTGACCAATCTGTAGATTCGGTAAAACAGCTTATAATCACAGGGTATATAAGACAACCAGTAGCAGTATAATTAAAGAAGATAATAGTAAATATTGTCACGATAGATATTGTAAAAAATTTTTTTTCAAAGATTAGATCTATAATTTCTCTAAGGTTATATTGATTAAAAATTACAAACATTGGAATTAAAAGATAAATAGCATATAAAAATTTTGTAGTAATTGCGAATATCATTAAATACATAGCAATTAAAAATATTTCTTTTTTGTCAATTGCGGTTTTCTTTGAGACAGAAAAACTTAAAGAAATAATTATAAAACTTAATAAGACCAAAAACTGACCAAAATAATCTGCCCCATATTCTGAAAGTCTGTAAAATTTGGTTAAATATGTAACTAAGCTTACTAAAGCTAAAATGATTATGAAATTATTTTTATAGTTATTATGAAGTATTAATGTAAGAGTTGAAAAGAAAAAAATTTGCAACATAAAATTAGTAATATTAAAAAGATAGAATTTAACTAATGGTAAAAAAAATAAAGAATTAATTAAAAATAGAGACGAGAAATGTTTAAATCCATGATTAAGATTTCCTAAACCGAATTCGAGTTTATTCATTGCAAATTGTAGAGAATTAGGCAAGTGATAGTAAGAAAAATCTTCATTAGTTTTGGAAATTAAAAATCCTGTAAATAAACAAACAAAGAAAAATATTATGTGCTTTAAATCTTTTTTGTGATTTCTTGTTTTATTTACTAGTTTAAAAAAAAAAAATAATCCTATAATAATTATAATAGAGTTATGCATATAATTATGTGGCAATATAAGATGAGTAAAACTTGAAATTAAGTATAAAAAAAAAATCCCAAAAAAACCTCTTAAAGGTAAACTTAAATATTTTGAATTGCCAAATATTTTATTACTGAAAAATATCCCATAACCTAAAGTGCTAGTGATTATTAAAATACTAAAAATAACAAAAATAGAAAAATTTAGAAACATTATTGTGTCAGATATTTTGAAAATTTCATGTAATGATTAAATATGGTAAAATTTTTGCTTAATTTCAAATTTTCTAAAATTATTTTATTATTTTTTGAATTTTTTAAGAAAACTTCAAATTTGTTTATAAAACTATTTACATCATTTGAAATGAAATTAGTTCCATTAATGTTATCTTTAATTATTTCATAAGGACCTGGCTTAGCATTTGACGAATATACTGGCGATCTACAAAATGCAGCCTCAATAAGAACAAATCCTGGATCCTCCCATAAAGATGAAAGTATAAACCCTTTTGTTTTTTTATAATAAGGCATAACATTTTCTATATGGCCTAATAGTTTGATATTTTGTGTTAGATTATTTTTTTGTAAATAATTATTTATTAAATAATAGTCTTCACCCTCACCCAATATGTAAAGTTTTAAATTTAAGTTTTTTTTCAGCAATTTATTGAAACATTTACACAGAAATACAAAATTTTTTTGTGCAGTCAATCTACCTACAGCCATATAAAAATCTTCATCAATCTCAATTTTTTTTTTTATGTTATTCCGCATTTCTTTTATGTTAATTATTGGGTCATATAAAACTTTTAATTTATTTTCATCGCAAAGTTTTAAATTTTTTAAATATTCATAGGTTTCTTTTGAGGGACATGTAACTAGGTGAATTTTCTTTAGTGAAATTTTCCACAAGATTTTTCTAAATAAATTTAGTCTTGGTAAACCAGAAATTCTTAAGACAAATTTTGTTTTAAAACTAAAAAATATTAACATACTCAGAGGTAAAGATGTAATTAAATGAATTATTAAATATTTAGGGGGATTTATTTTTAATATTTTAAAAAGTGGAAAAAAGCCAAAAATAAAAAAAAATAAAAATGATAATCTGCTAGAAAATTTTCCATACTTCGGAAGAAATTTTAAAAAATTTTTATTATAAAAATTTATTGTCTCTATTTTTTTTTTTTTAATGTCATTAATACTTTGATTAAACTCGCCAAAAAAATTTAATATCTTTGCATCATAATCATCATTAAATTTATTTAAACTATATGCAGAATTAATAACTGCTCTGCGTGTAGCAATTGGAGTTAAAAATGGAGACCAATAATAAACTTTGTTTTTTTTCAATTTAGTTAATTTGCTTTTTAAAGTTTATAGTATTATGTATATTTTTTAATTATTACAGAATAATATGTTTAACATATAATATGGATGAATATAGTCTTAAATTAGACAAGTTTTTGATACCTTTGATATCTAAGATTAGTAATCCAATAATACTCGAATTGGGAGTAGAAAATGGTAGATCCACAAAAAAATTTTTTCAAATTTGTAAAGCAAATAATGGTAAACTTTTTTCTGTTGATATCAAAGATTGTTCAAAAATTTTGAATGATTCAAATTGGAATTTTTTAAAATCAAGAGATGACAATTTTGAATATATAAACTCTAAATTGCCAGAGAAGATAGATGTATTATTTATTGATAGTCTACATGAAGCAAATCACGTAAAGAAACTGATATATGGTTATTATCCGAAAATTAGAAAAGAAGGATATATATTTATAGATGATATATCCCACTTACCTTATTTAAAAGATCAACCTAGAAATAATTTTTATTGCGAAATTAATAACAAAGAGACTTTTAAAATTTTACTATCAATTTACTCCAAAAATATTGAAAATTTTGAATTAAATTTTTCATTTATGTCATCAGGCTTAGCTATAATTAAGAAGTTAAATGATAATAATCTTTTACCATTTGATAATTTACAAGAAAGAAATCAATCTTTAAAAAATATTTTAAGAAAAATATGGAAAAAATTAAAAAAAGATTAATTCTATTTATGCCGTCAATTGACGGAGGTGGTGTAGAAAAAAATTTAATTATTATAAGTAATTATTTATCAAAAAAAATCGAGGATATTGTGCTAATTACGTTTGATTCTAAATTTAATAATAATTTTAATAGAAATATCAAAATAATAAACGCAATAAAAAAAAATAGAAGAGAATATTCAAAGTATTACAAGTATTTTCAATGCCTTCTTTTACTTTATAAGGAAATTAGAAGAAGAAAATCACTCGTATTTGCTTTTCAAGCAAATATTTATTGTTGTATAATGTCATTAATTCTAAGATTTAAATTAATTACAAGATCCAATTCTTCGCCATCAGGGTGGAGTAAAAATTATCTTAAAAATATAATTTTCAAAATTCTTTTTAATGTCCCAAAGAAAATTATTGTAAATAGTATCGATTTTAAAAAGGAAATAGATAGCAAATTTAAAATAAATACTTTGCACATTTATAATCCACTAAATAAGGATGTAATTAAAAAAATGAGTAAGACAAAAGTCAAATTTAAATTTTTTAAAAATGCAGATTTAAAAATTATAAATGTAGCTAGATTTACAGATCAGAAAGATCATTTCACTCTATTAAAATCAATTAATATTTTAACAAAAAAGAAAGTGAATCTAAAGCTATTAATTATAGGTTATGGACCTAACATGGATAAAATGAAATACTTTATAAAAAAAAATAAGTTGGAGAAATATGTAAAAATTTTAAATTTTAAAAAAAATCCTTTTAAATTTATTAAATACTCAAATTTATTTATTTTATCATCAATATATGAAGGACTTCCAAATGTCCTGTTAGAGGCAATTTGCTTAAAAAAATTTATAATATCTTCAAATTGTCCGACTGGTCCAAGAGAAATTTTGAAAAATGGAAAATTGGGAATGCTTTTCGCTCCTAAAAATGAGAAGAGTTTGGCAAATAAAATTTTGAAATTTAAATCAAATAAAAATAAATACAAAAAAATGTCTGTAAAAGCCTATAATTCATTGGATAGATTTGATTATGAATATAATTGTGAAAAGTACTACAACGTTATCTTCAAATATATTTAAAAAATTTTTTCGTAATCTTTCGTCCACGCCTTTAAAAACGATTTTTCATTATCTGATATTATATTTTTTTTAATCAAACTTTCGTAACAAATATTTAAATTATCTAAATAGTTATTTATACCTTTTTTTAATTTTAACTTTAATAGATGATTTTGAATTTCCTGATCCATCAGATACATTGGTATCTCTTGCCTAAAATCACTTATTAAATTATGGTCATTTCTATCCTGTCTCATTGTAGTCCCAAAAAATAGAATTTTTCTATTATCATTTTGTAAAATTCTTTGAGCTATTAATCCTCTCCATATATCCGTGCACCTCATGGTACATGTTACGGGTAAGTACATTAATGGGAATGCCTCAGAGAACCAAACTGTATTTTGGCTATTAAGGGTAACAAAAGATTTGTTTGTATTTACCTCAAAATTTTTTTTAAATTTTATATTTATTCTCAAGTTTATAAGTCTGAAAATTGCATCTACATCTGGATTGCCTTCACATACGCCTTGTTGTAAAAAAAATTTATCATTTTTAGATTTACCAAGATTAATTTTTGTATTATGAATTTTATTCAAAGGTATTCCCCTAGGCCAACAAACAATTTTACTTTTCATAAACAAACTATAAATATTAATCCATCTATTTTTAGTTTTTATAACTTTTGCTTGTTTAATTTTATATTTATCGTTAAAAAAATTTTTATAGGGATAATTATCGTCATCTGTTTCTAAAATAGTTTTTTTGTGGTTTTTAAAAGATATTAAATATCCAATATTTTTTCTTGCATAATTATTGAATAAACATTTTTTTGCAAATTCAAAATTTAGAGATTTTTGATCTTTAACTGAGTAATATTTACCATACTTTAATCTGAAATTTTTTGGTGTTTTTTTGTCTCCAATGACAATAAATGACCAATTTTTTTTTTTACAATTTTTATCAAAAGATAAAATATTTTTGTTTGGCTTATTTATTGTTGTGATAACCAAAGATGTATTCATATATAGAAATGTTTTATATACAAAAATTTAAATAATGCTACATAGATTATCATGAAGAATTTTATTAGAAAAATTATTAAAAAATTTACATTGCAAACTCCAAGTATTTTAAATCATGAAAATTTAAGAATTAATATTGCTGATACCGCTACAAATATAGAGATTCCTTTTGATAAAACATTTGATAAAAAGATTTTAGAAAAATTGAATTTAAGTCAAAAAAGCTTTGGCCATTTAAATCAAGATGAAATAATTTATTTAATTAAAAGATCTCCAGGAACCGGAATGTTTTCAAACGTTACTTTTATATTAAACCACTTAAGAATATGTAAAAAATATAATTTTGTTCCGGTAATCGATATGGAAAATTTTAAAACAATTTACAACGAAAAAAGGAAAATTAAAAATAATGACAATGCTTGGAATTATTATTTTGAGAATCTTAATTCATATACACTAGACGAAGTCTACAAAAGTAAATACGTTTTAGTCACGAGTGATAAATTTTTCAATTTTTTTTCTTATAATATTGATAAAGATAGAGAATTAATTCAATTACTGAATAAAAATATTAAGTTAAACAAATATTTACAAAAAATGTATGAAAAAATTTTAAAAAAATTTAACAAAAAAAAAATTCTTGGTATACATTTTAGAGGAACTAGCTACAAAAGATCGGCTGGACATCCACTACCCGCAACAAAAAATCAAATGAAAGAAATAACAAAAAAAATTTTAAGAGAAAATGATGTAGATATGATTTTTTTAGTCACAGAAGAATTGAATTATTTAAGTTTTTTTAAAAAAAATTTTAAAAATAAATTGTTTTATTTAAATTCATCATATCGTTCTAACAGCAATGATGCCTTTAAGATATATCCTAGAAATCTACATAGATATAAACTTGGAAGAGAGGCAGTTTTAGAATCAATCTTACTTTCGCATTGTGATTATTTTATATATCTTTGTTCTAATATAAGTTCGGCTGCAATATCTTTTAATAAGAATGTTAACCAAAAAAGATTTGAAATTAACAACGGGTTTAATTCTAAAAATATACTTTTCTCACAATTTTATTGGTATTTCAAAAAGTTAATACCAAAAAAAATTGGTGGTATTTAAATTAATTTATGATCAAAAAATTTATTAAAAAAGTTCTTAATAGTTTCGGATGGACTTTAATTAAAATTAATAGAACTCGTCAAGCCGGTTATGCATATGACAAACCAAATCTTAAAAACATCGAGTGTATATTAAATTCGAGGGGTATTTTGCATTTAGGTGGTCACAGAGGAAAAGAGGCAGAAATCTATAATTGGTTTAATAAAAAAGTTGTTTGGATAGAGGCTATCCCAGAAATTTTTGAAGAGTTAAAAATAAATGTAAATAATTACCATAATCAGAGAGCTGTAAAAGCTTTATTAGGGGAAAAAAATATAAAAAATGTTGATTTTAATATCTCAAACAAAGATCAATCTTGTTCATCTATTTTTAATCTTTCTGAGGATGTAAAAAAAGGTCTGTTATGGGAAAAACATAAAGTTGAGATGATTAAAAAAATTAAATTGGATATGCAAACCTTAGATACGATTTGTGAAAAAGAGCAAATAAATTTGAGAAATTATGACCACTGGATTATTGATTTACAAGGAGCAGAACTTCACACGCTAAAAGGTGCAAAAAAAAGTCTTAAGTTTTGTAATAGTTTAAGTGTAGAAATTAGTAAAAAGGGCTTTTACGAAAGAGGCTCTACTTCATGGAATGAGCTTAAGAAATTTTTGTACAACAATAATTTTAACTTAATTTTGGAACCTCAAGAAGATCATTGTGACGTATTATTTATAAGAAAAAATTAAGAAATTTTAAAATGAAAAAAAAAATTTTAATTTTTGGAATTAGTGGTCAAGATGGTTCATATCTTGCAAATATTTATTTAAATAAAGGATTTGACGTACATGGTGTTTCTAGACTTGGAAAGAATTGGAATAAAAACTTGCATAAATTAAACATAAATAAAAAGGTTAAGGTTTTTAAACTTAAAAATAAATCTTTTGAAATACATAATTTGTTAAAAAATAACTATTCTAATATATTTTTTCTTGGTGGACAAACAAAAGTTAGTTCCTCATTTTCTAGTCTTGAATACGAAACTTACGATAGCCAAATATTAATTTTAAAAGAAATATTAGAATTTATACGTCTACAAAAAAAATTTAAAACAAAATTTTTATTTGGGTGTTCAAGCGAAATATTTGGTTATCAAAAAACAAAATTAAGTGAAACTTCTAATAAAAATCCTATAAGCCCATATGGTTTATCAAAATTAATCTGTTATGAAATAACTAAATCATACAGGGAAATGTTCAATATACCAGTTTTTTCACTAATTTACTTTAACCACGAGTCTAATTTGCGCGAAAACTCTTTTGTTCTAAAAAAAACTAAGAATTTTCTTGAGGACTTAAGGCTGAGGAAAAATTCTCAATATAAATTAAAATTAGGGAATATAGATATATTAAGAGATTGGGGTTACAGCAAAGAATATATGGAAATTACATATAAAATAATGACATCAAAAATTATTGAGGATTTTGTTATTGGCACTGGTAAAACGGTTAAACTAAGAAAATTAATAGATTTATTCTTTAAAAAATATAATTTAAACTATAAAAATTATATAACTTTAGATAAAAAGTTATTTAGAAAATTCGATATAAAATCAAATTATGCAAATATAAATAAACTTAAAAAAAAATTTAAGATTAAACCGAAATATGGATCAAATAATATAATCGATATTTTTTATGAATAATAACGAAGATTTTAAAAGTATTTTGAGATTAGAAAATACTTTAGCAGAAGGTGGGCTCAGAACAAAAAATCAGTTTAGTAGAGAAAAACCATTAATTTCTATTATAACTGTCGTGCTTAATGGAGAAAAAAATATTAAAGAATGTTTAGAGAGTTTACATAATCAAAAGCATCATAATTATGAGCATATAATTATTGATGGTGGTTCAACTGATAAAACATTAGATATTATTAAAAATTATGAGGACAAAATCGATTATTGGTGTCAAAAAAAGGATAGGGGTATTTATGATGCATTTAATGTAGGCATGACTTTATGCAGAGGTGATTATATCGGCTTTTTGAACTCTGATGATATTTTTACACGTGAAGCTTTTGATTATTTAACAGATTATATTAAAAAATATAAACACAAAGACTTTATATTTGGTTCAGTAAAAAAACATTGGGGTATACTTCACGGCTATAAACCAAAAAAAATAAGTTATAGTTGGGGATTTTATTCCAGTCACTCAACGGGTTTTTTTATAAAATTAAAATCGGCAAAAAAAGTAGGTTTTTATAACTTAAAGTATAAATACTCATCTGATTACGATTATTTTTATAGAATGATTGTTAAATGTAAACTTCAAGGCATAGGAACCAAAAAAAATGAGATTTTTGGAATATTTAGAAGGGGAGGATTTTCTAGCAAAGTTAATTTTAGAGAACATTTTTTTGAAGAAATAAATATTAGACTAGATAATAATCAAAACAAATTTTTAGTTTTATTAATATTTGTTTATAAATTTATTAAACACTTTAAGAAAATTTAATTATGAGAGTGCTAATTACAGGTGTAGCAGGGTTTATCGGAACAAATCTCTCCCTGCATTATTTGGAAAAAAGACATAAAGTTTACGGAATAGATAATTTTGATAAATATAATTCATTAGATTTAAAAAAATTTAGGTTAAGAATCCTTAAAAAACAAAAGAATTTTATTTTTAAAAAAATTGATATTACTGATAGGGATGATTTATTTAAGTATTTTAAAAATAAAAAAATTGATCTAATCATTCATCTTGCTGGTCAAGCAGGAGTGAGATATTCATTATTAAATCCAAAAAAATATATAAACAATAATATTATAGGTTTTTTAAATATAGTTTTTTCAGCAAAAAAATACAACATAAAAAAAATTATATACGCTTCATCAAGCTCAGTTTATGGAGATAGCAAAAAATTCCCATCAAAAGAAACAGACAAACTTAAACAAAAAAATATTTATGCAGTTTCAAAAAAATTGAATGAGAAAATAGCAGAAGTTTACAGTAAACTAACACAAATAAAATTTATCGGTTTAAGATTTTTTACAATTTATGGTGAGTTTGGAAGAACTGATATGTTTTTATTTAAATTATTTAAATCATCATTTAACAAAGATATTTTTAAAATTAATAATTTTGGTAACCATTTGAGAGATTTTACATACATTAAGGATGTAAATGAAATTGTATATAAATTATCTTTTAAAAATTTGGGTAAAAATGAAATATTTAATATCTGTTCAAATAATCCTAAGAATATTTTTAAAATAGTGAAATACTTTAAAAAAGAAAATGATGTTAGAGTTCATTTAGTAAACAAACATAAGGCAGATATTCTTAAAACTCATGGAGATAACTCAAAATTAATAAAAAAAATAAAATTTGATAATTTTACAAATATTAATAAAGAAATTTTTAAAATTTATGATTGGTATAAAAGAAACAAAATATATAAAATGTAGATTTAATTTAATCTATAAACATTAATTGTTTGTTTTGCGCATTTATCCCAAGAATATTCTTTGCATTTACTTAGTGCTTTTTGCATTAATAATTCTTTTTTTTCGTGAGAATAAATAATATCTTCCATAGTTTTAGATATATCCTCTGGATAGTGTGGATTAAAATATCCTACGTTATTTGCCATAACTTCTTTAAAAACATTAATATTACTACAGGCTATTGGGCAATTTCTAGCACTTGCCTCTAATAATGGTAATCCGAAACCCTCATACTTAGACGGAAAAACGAAGAGTTCAGCATTTTCGTACAGGTTTGCTAAAATTTGGTCATCTCCTGAACACTTAACTATTTTACTTAAATCAAGTTTTACATCTTTAAAATTTTCAATTTCAGTTTTAGAAAATTCCTCACCACCAAAAACTACTAGCTTAAATTCATCATAAATTTTATTATTCATCTTATAAGCCTTAACTAAATTATTAAAGTTTTTATATCTTTTTCTATCACCCACAAATAATATATAAGGTTCTTGAACTATTTTTTTATTTGAAGTTGTAACCTGATCTAAATTAGTTGCTAAATGAACAACTTCAATTTTTTCTTTTGGAATATTATAAATATTAATTAGGTCTTTTTTTGTGTTTTCAGATATAGATATAATTTTATCTGCATTAATAAGACAGTCTTTTTTTGGTCTATAATTTTTTTTGAAACCATAATCTAAATGATAAATTTCATGAATCAAATCGTATACTGTTAAGATTTTTTTACCTTTAAATTTTTTTGGCCAAAAATCGTTATAGTACGTTTTATGATAAATCTCTGGGTTAAATTTTCTAGTAACTGACGTAGTTAATAGTTGATTATAAAAATTTATTATTTTTCCAGTATATTTTGGAAACTTTTTAAAATATTTATTTAGTTTGTTTTTGTTATATTCTTTTAAAAATATATTTCTATGCAATGGCGCTAAGATTTGCGTATTATGATTAACTCTTAAAGCTATTTCCAAATTTACAAAATATCTGGAAATACCACCTAAATTCTGATGTAAAAAAATTGTGTAATCATATAATATATTCATACTACTTATTACACATTGAAATTAATTTTGGTGTGGTTTCTGCATAAATATAGTAACAACTATTCTCATGATCGTAAATTATATCTCTTAGTCTTTCTGATAATAAAATTTCATCATATATTTTTAAAAAATTAAACTCTTCATCAAAGATAATTTTGTATAATGTGTTTTTTTTAAGTGACGTTAAGTAAAAAGAATTATTAGATTGATCCTTATAATCTCGAATTATTTCAGATATTCCGATAGCTTTATCAAAATATTTTATAGGTTCTACAAAGCTGTGATCCTTATGAGACTTGTATAGTGGTGCAAATTTTTTTGTGAAACTGTTAATTGGCACAACATCATAATGTTCACCGTATGAAGACATAGGCCATCCATAATTTGGTATTTTCTTCTCATTCAATTTTATCAGATTTATCTCGTCTCCACCCTTGGGACCATGCTCTGTAGAAATTAAAGAATTTTTGTTTTCAATAATTTGTAAACCCTGAGGATTTCTATGGCCCAAAGAAATAATCTTTGTTTCGTAATTATTCGTATCAATAGATATAATTTTGCCTGCGTAGCTATTTACATCTTGAGGTTTTTCCCAGTAATTATAATCACCAGTTGTAAGATAAATTTTATCTTTATAATAAGTAATTCTGCCACCGTTCTGATAGCCATTAAAATATTTAAAAGCTTGAATTGATCTATCTAGACTAAAACATTCGATAGGTTCAAAAATTTTAACAAAATTAAGATTTGTTTCGTTAATTTTAGATTTGTATAAACTTGTATTATAACAATTTTTTTTTATTTCTTTTGTTAACGAAACATATAAATTATCATAAATAACTTTAATGTCTTTCACACCAGACCATTTTATTTTTTGATCAAAAAAATTGCTTTTTAAATTATTTTTGACATTTTTAAATTCAAGAACGTTATTTTTAGCAAAAGAATTTTTATTTAAATAAATGATTTTACCAGATGTAAATACTACTATAATTTTATCTTTATACGTCTCAACATATCCTGATTTTTTGTTACCATGTAAATCTTCATTA